>OMIJ01000231.1 GCA_900299065.1 Hyphomicrobiales bacterium | reverse complement strand
GCGTGTAGCGCCGCACCAGAGTGAGCAAAGCTGCATCATCAATCGACCATTCAGATGGCGAGAGACCATGTTTGACCAGCGATGCGGGGATGAGATGTTTGCGAGCGATTTCGACCTTCTCATCTTCCGTATAGCCGGCAATGCGGATCACTTCCATGCGGTCCATCAGGGGCGCAGGAATGTTCAGCGTATTGGCCGTTGTCACAAACATCACGCCCGAGAGATCATAATCAACTTCAAGATAATGATCATTGAAGGTGACATTCTGTTCGGGATCGAGCACTTCGAGCAGAGCCGATGACGGATCGCCGCGGAAATCCATGCCCATTTTGTCGATTTCATCGAGCAGAAAAAGCGGATTGGATGTCTTGGCTTTGCGCATAGACTGAATGATCTTGCCGGGCATGGAGCCGATGTAAGTGCGACGATGGCCGCGAATCTCAGCCTCATCACGCACACCGCCCAGCGACATGCGCACGAATTCACGACCCGTTGCTTTGGCAATGGATTTGCCGAGCGAGGTTTTACCAACGCCGGGAGGACCAACCAGACACAGGATCGGACCCGCCAGCTTATTAGCGCGCTGCTGCACGGCCAGATATTCCAATATACGATCCTTGACCTTGTCGAGGCCATAATGATCGGTATTGAGAACTGTCTCGGCCAGAACAAGATCCTTCTTCACCTTGGAGCGCTTGCCCCATGGAATGGTGAGAACCCAGTCCAGATAATTACGGATGACGGTGGCCTCTGCCGACATGGGTGACATTTGCCGCAGCTTTTTCAATTCAGCCGTGGCTTTGTCTCGCGCCTCTTTCGACAGCTTGGTATTTTTGATGCGCTGTTCGATTTCGCCCAGCTCGTCCTTGCCGTCTTCGTCGCCCAGCTCCTTTTGGATCGCCTTCATCTGCTCATTGAGATAATATTCGCGCTGCGTCTTTTCCATCTGGCGTTTGACGCGCGTGCGAATACGCTTCTCAACTTGCAGAACAGAGATTTCGCTCTCCATCATAGCCAGGCATTTCTCAAGGCGCTTGGCGATGGAGGGAGTCTCTAATATGTCCTGCTTGTCAGAAATCTTGATTGCCAGATTTGAGGCAACTGTATCAGCCAGCTTTGAGAAGTCTTCAATCTGGTTGACTGCCGTCACAACCTCGGGCGACAATTTTTTGTTCAGCTTGGCATAACCTTCAAACTCAGAGACAACGGAGCGCGCTAAAGCCTCGACCTCGACCTGATCCTTGATCTCGTCAGCAATGGTTTCAGCATTGGCTTCGTAATATTCTTCCGTGCGGGTGTAATCATGCACTTTGGCACGCGATACGCCTTCGACAAGCACTTTGACTGTGCCATCTGGCAGTTTCAGCAATTGCAGCAGAGAAGCAATCGTTCCCGTTTTGAAGATCGCATCAGTGGCCGGATCATCATCCGAAGCATTGGCCTGAGTGGCAAGCAAGATGAAGCGCTCGGACTTCATCACCTCTTCAAGGGCACGAATGGATTTTTCACGGCCAACAAAAAGTGGCACGATCATATGCGGAAAAACAACGATGTCACGCAGAGGCAGAACGGGGTAAGACTCAACCGTTCCGGGTTTTGCAGGCTCACGCTTCTGGCTTGTCATGGCATTATCCTATCTGGCTTCACATCTGATGCCGCATAAGCCGACACCAGAACGAGGCATTGCCATTGACCATCAAACCTGAGTGATTAGGCCGACTACGCTGGCAACACCTTTGCCACAAGCCCCTGATGGGCACTTATGGCTGGGGTACTGACTGGACAGGGACGATTTACAAAGACTCTGTCTACTCATCACCCAACATGGCGTTGCAAACGTCATGTTTCAAGGTGTTAGCGCCCCAGTTCGGAGGATCGCCCACAGAGTATTCTGGCAAAAGAGGCCATAGGGACGAGAATCAGGCGCTTGCGCCTGATTTCTCATTACGCTCAGCGTAAATATACAGAGGGCGCGCTTTGCCCTCGACAACTTCGGAGCCGATGACAACCTGCTCAACGCCTTCAAGGCCGGGCAGATCATACATGGTATCGAGCAGAATGCCTTCCATGATGGAACGCAAACCACGCGCTCCCGTCTTGCGCTCAATGGCTTTTTTAGCAACTGCATTCATCGCTTCTTCCTGGAATGTCAGCTCGACATTTTCCATTTCGAAGAGGCGTTGATATTGCTTGACCAGCGCATTCTTGGGTTCAGTCAGAATCTTGGTCAGAGCCGCTTCATCGAGATCTTCGAGTGTCGCGATCACCGGCAAACGGCCAACAAATTCGGGGATAAGGCCGAATTTCAAAAGATCTTCTGGCTCAACCTTGCGGAAGATTTCACCCGTGCGCCGATCATCCGGGCCCTGCACTTTGGCGGCAAAGCCAATAGACGTGCCCTTGCCGCGCTGGCTGATGATCTTTTCAAGACCTGAAAAGGCACCGCCGCAGATGAACAGAATATTGGTCGTATCCACTTGCAGGAATTCCTGCTGGGGATGTTTGCGCCCGCCTTGCGGGGGCACAGAGGCAATTGTGCCTTCCATGATCTTCAGCAAGGCTTGCTGCACGCCTTCACCCGAGACATCGCGGGTGATGGAGGGGTTGTCGGATTTACGCGAGATTTTGTCGATCTCATCGATATAGACAATGCCGCGCTGTGCCCGCTCAACATTATAGTCGGAGGCCTGCAAAAGCTTGAGAATGATGTTTTCGACATCTTCACCGACATAGCCAGCTTCGGTCAAAGTCGTGGCGTCTGCCATTGTGAAGGGCACATCGAGAATGCGAGCCAAAGTCTGGGCCAGCAAGGTCTTGCCCGAGCCCGTGGGGCCGATCAGCAAAATATTGGATTTGGCGAGTTCGACATCATTATTCTTCGTCGCATGATTGAGACGCTTGTAATGATTATGGACGGCGACCGAGAGCACGCGCTTGGCCTGCGGCTGACCGATGACATAATCATCGAGCACCTTGCAAATCTCGCGCGGTGTTGGAATCCCTTCCTTGGATTTGACCAGCGAAGATTTGTTCTCTTCGCGGATAATATCCATGCAAAGCTCAACGCATTCATCACAGATGAACACTGTGGGGCCGGCAATCAGTTTGCGGACCTCGTGCTGACTCTTTCCGCAGAAGGAGCAGTAAAGCGTGTTCTTTGAATCGCCACTGCCGACCTTGCTCATATCATTCTCCGTCAGGGCAGATCTCCTTTCATCAGGAGGTGCCAGTTAAAGGATATAGGTCCCAGCCTAACAAAAAGTAGATTGCGGATGAAATCTATTCAAATCTCTCCGGGACCAAAATGCAACATAATCCATCTGATCAGCTCCATTTGAGCTGATTAAGCCTAATCTGGGCCTGAGGGCAGATTATGTCGCAATTAAGACCCGATCAGCTGCAAAATCCGAGGCTAGACAGGATATTGCAGCTCTCATCTTGCCTTTAGCGACAATCAGCGCGCCTCGGCCAACTCATCCGGGCGCTTCTCAAGTACCTGATCTACAATACCAAAGGCCTTAGCCTCTTCTGCGCTCATGAAATGGTCGCGATCAAGCGTGCGCTCAATGGTCTCGTAATCACGGCCGGTATGTTTGACATAAACGTCATTCAACCGCCGCTTGATCTTCAAAATATCCTCGGCATGTCTCTGAATATCAGAAGCTTGACCCTGGAAGCCCCCGGAGGGCTGATGCACCATGACGCGTGCATTGGGCAGACAGAAGCGCATGTCTTTTTCGCCTGCCGTCAGCAGCAGGGAGCCCATTGAGGCCGCCTGGCCGATGCACAGGGTTGAGACCTTGGGCTTAATGAATTGCATTGTGTCATAGATCGACATTCCCGCCGTCACCACGCCACCAGGCGAGTTGATATATAGGAAGATTTCCTTCTTGGGATTATCCGCTTCGAGATAGAGAAGCTGGGCGACAACAAGGGTCGCCATTTGATCCTCAATGGGGCCGGCCAGAAAAATGATCCGCTCTTTCAGCAGGCGGGAGAAAATATCATACCGATAAGAGCCACGGGAGGTGACCTCCTCAACGCTGGGAATCACAAAGCTGTTATAAAGATCGACCGGGTCGCGCATGAGGCTCTCTGATGAATTTAGGGGCAAATGCCAAGGGGCGGGAGAATCACCCGCTCACTTAAGATAATGACAGAAACGCCCGGCGCAATGGCCGGGCGTTCACGTGATGAACAGATGATTTATTCTCAGGCCTTTTCAGGCTCATCAGCTTTGAACAATTCGTCCTTGGAAACAGTCTTGTCTGTCACTTTTGCCTGCGAGAGGATGTGGTCGACGACTTTTTCTTCATAAATGGGTGCGCGGATCTGAGCGACCGCTTCCGGGTTCTTCTGGAAATAATCCCAGACGGCCTTTTCCTGACCGGGGAATTGACGTGCCCGCTCGACTACGCCCTGGCTGATTTCCTCATCGAGGACTTTTACGCCAGCCTTTTCACCCACTTCGGCAAGGACCAGACCGAGGCGAACGCGCCGCTCGGCAATCTTGCGGTAATCAGCACGCGCTGCTTCTTCGGTCGTGCCCTCATCAGCAAAGCTCTTACCGGTCTGCTTCTGCTCGGATTCGACCTGCGACCAAATGCCTGAAAACTCTTGTTCGACAAGGCCTTCAGGCAATTCAAAGGAATATTTCTTATCCAGCGCATCCAGAAGGCCGCGCTTGATCTTCTCACGCGAAGCCTTGGTATATTCGCGCTGAATATTGGCGCGAATGGCCTCCTTGAGTTTGTCGAGGTTTTCGAGGCCGAAGGTTTTTGCAAATTCGTCATCGATCTTGACCTCGCCGGGAACGGCAATGGCCTTCACGGTGACATCAAAAACGGCGGGTTTACCGGCCAGATGGGCGGCCTGATAGGCCTCTGGGAAGGTCACTTTGACCTGCTTCACATCACCGGTCTTGGCGCCAATGAGCTGATCTTCAAAACCGGGAATGAATTGACCTGAGCCAAGCACGAGCGGCATGTCATTGGCTGCGCCGCCCTCAAAGGCGACGTCATCAATCTTGCCGAGGAAATCAATGGTGACCTGATCGCCCTTGGCGGCCGCAGCGCCATCTTCCTTGGGGTTGTAGGTAGCATTCTGGCTGGCCATGCGCGAAATGGCTTCATCAACTTCGGAATCCGGGATTTCAGTCACCAGACGCTCGAGGGCGACGTCTTCAAATGTGCCGATATCAAATTTGGGCAGCACTTCGAGGCTGACAGTGAAGGCAAGATCAGCCTCGACAGACATGATCTTTTCAATTTCCTGCTGATCACCGGCCAGATCAATCTTTGGCTCCTGAGCCAGGCGCAGCTGATTGTCTTCAACGATTTTGCGATTGGCTTCATTGACGGCATTCTGCACGACTTCGCCCATGACCGAGCGACCATAGACACGCTTGAGATGAGAGAGCGGCACTTTGCCCGGACGAAAGCCGTTGATGCGGACCTTGTCTTTGAGATCATGGAGCTCTTTATCCAGACGCGCGGCCAGATCTGCCATCGGCAGCACCACTTTGTAAGCGCGCTTGAGGCCCTGCGCCTGGGTTTCCGTCACCTGCATGTTCATCGCCTTCTCAAAATTCTATCAGGGGACTATCCCCTTGGTCATTCTCTGGCTCGGGCGCAGCGCGCTTGCTCAAATCTGGTGCGGGCGGAGGGACTCGAACCCCCACGATTTTCACCACCGGAACCTAAATCCGGCGCGTCTACCAGTTCCGCCACGCCCGCCAAGCCAAATCCGCCGGATCCAGCTCGCCCTTGCCACTCGGGTGCGGCTCTATAGCAATAGGCCGATCCATATGCAGCAAAAAAGTGGACTTCAGGGGGCCCAACTGCCCCTTTGCCCTTAAATTTAACTTTTCAGCCTGAATCCGAAGCATTTGCGACCCGATCCATGGCCGATCGCGCCGCCCTTCGGGTCAAAACTGCATCGCCTGCCCTTCTATAGTGAGGCGGCGCATCAGGCGATCCTGATCGCGGGGGAAATCCTTGCGGGCATGGATCGAGCACCAATTGTCCCAGATCACCAGATCGCCCAATTTCCACTCATGCTCATAGACGATGGAAGCTGTCTCGGAAATATCGAACAATTGATTGAGCGCCTCCTCACTTTCATCGCGCGACAGACCTTCAATCTGGGAAGACATCAGGCGGCTGATATAGAGCGCCTTCTTGCCGGTCGCGGGATGTGTGATGAAAATTGGCTGCCAATTGTGACGAATTTTCGTGAGATCACTTGTATCCAGATTGAGACGCTCGCGGCGTTTGTAATCATGCATCTGGAGAACTTTGCGTCCCTCCAATTTATCGCGCAAGGCGCGCGGGATCATGTCATAGGCCTTATACATATTGGTGAAGCACGTATTGCCACCCCAAGTGGGCAGAACCATTGAGTAAAGCAAAGTAGCGCGATGGGGCTCAGCATAATAGCTGGTGTCGTGATGAAACCACATTTCACCATCCCCAAAAGCACCAATGGGTTTGCCATCCTTGACGATGTTGGAGACCATCATGAAGGGACTCTCATAATTTCCACCCGGCCCAATTCCATCAAGAGGACGACGGCGATAAGCGACTTTACCAAAGTAACATGCGGCGCGTAATTGCGCCTCTTCATCGAGCGATTGTCCGCGTATCACAAGAACAATGTGTTCATCAAAGGCTGAGCGCAGCGCTTTAATGGTTGCGTCATCGAGTGTTTGACGAAGGTCAACACCTATGACTTCCGCACCAAGGGCTTTATGAAGAGGGAGAATCTGCATCCACGAACCTTTCAGATAACAAGCAATGACAAGCTTATTTGATCACTATCGCCTGTTTGACTTTGGTGACAAGATCAGCAGGAGTTGCGAGCAAACGTGCCACAGTTTTAGCCAGCTCTTCGCCAGACATGGGATCGGTGATTTCCATTTTCATCTTTTCTGCATCAGCAAGAAAATCGTGATCCTTCAGCATATCGGTGAATGCTTTTCGTATTACGGCCACGCGATCAGCTGGCACTTCGGGGGCCATGACAAAAGGCCGCCCGAATGTCGATTGGCTGAAGACAAAATCAATGATCTGTTTGGCCTCTGGTGTTTTGGCAAAGTCAGCCGTCAAAGGCACACTCAATTTGGCAATATCGGGATGCAGTTTCAAATTCTCCTGCGCGATGAGACGCATTGTGCCTGAGGGCAACCAATCGGGATGACCTGTGGTCATTACCGACCAGCTTGATCCGCATGTGCCATGCACTTCTCCCTTTTCAATCGCCAGACCAATTTCCGTTATGCCGGGATAGCCATTGACTACTTTGAACTTCGTGCCCATCAGATTGTTATACATGGCTGGAAAATCTGTGCTGGGTCCGCCTACACCGCTTGCCCCCAACACAACTTCGCGCTCCAGCGCATCTGCAAAACTGGTTACAGGTGCCTTGCCGCTGACATAGCAAATGAAGGTTTCGGCATTGACCGAGCCTATGTAATTAAATTTCAGCGAGTCATATTTGACCTTTGCTGCATCTCCGAGCAAAGGCTCCATGATCGCATTGGGATAAAGCTCGCCGAGCACAGT
Source organism: Hyphomicrobiales bacterium (assembly GCA_900299065.1). Classification (GTDB taxonomy): domain Bacteria; phylum Pseudomonadota; class Alphaproteobacteria; order Rhizobiales; family Beijerinckiaceae; genus Terripilifer. Next base: position 16,135 of record OMIJ01000231.1, on the reverse strand, counting down.
GCCATCCTTGGCGCCGGCAGAATAGACATATTGCGCGGCCACAACGCCTGCCGCGCCAGCCATATTTGAGGGCGTAATAGCCGGATTGCCCGGGATGAAGCGGCCAATATGGCGTGCAACAAGGCGACCGTAGAGATCATATCCACCGCCCGCCGAAGAGGGAATCACCAGAGTTATGGATCGTCCCTTGTAAAAGGCAGCAATCTGTTGATTGGCCTCCTGCGTGAGTCCTGAACTTGCGCTCAAAGCAACAATTGCTGCACTGAAGGCATATTGGATGAATTTGGCTCTATAGGTTTTTATGGTCATCATTTCCCCCTGCCCTGTGATAGCATGTGAAAAGGACCTGCCTCAACCAGCGCACACAGAAGACCTTTTGCGACCACTCTCTCGAAGGACTGGAACTGGATTGAGGGGACTGGATATAATGAGTAAAAATGTGCAAAGATCAGTGGAGACTTCCCTTCTGACCTGCCAATAAACTCAGGAATCTGACCGGTAGTGCATGCAATGACCCATAATGTTGAACCCGCCCTTACCAGGACCGATATTTTGCACCCCAAGCTTGGCCTTGAGGAATTGCGTCATCGCCTGCAAGCTGCCGGCCTTCGTCCTACACGCCAAAGACTGGCTTTGGCTCATTTGTTGTTTGGCAACGGGGACCGGCATTTTACCGCGGAGCAATTGTTCCAGGAAGCGTTAGAACAGAAATATCCGCCTTCTTTTGCAACTATTTACAACACGTTACATCAATTTGCCGCGCATGGTCTGGTGCGCGAGATTGCCCTTTATGGCTCCCGGCTGTGGTATGATACCAAGACTGGGCCGCATTATCATTTTTACATAGAAGATCGCGATGAACTGATCGATATTCCTGAGCAGATGATCCCGGATCTCAACATAATTGCCCCTGAAGGCTTGAAAATCACCGGAGTGGATGTGGTGGTGAGGGTGAAAAGCCTTCCTGAAGGCTATAGCGCATAAGGCGAAATCGGCCTAAGCCGAAAGAATTATGCTGCGGTGCAAAAAATTCTTGACATAAATTGTGCAGTGCACATATAAAGATCCTGTCGCTGGTATCGACGGACCGAAATTGACGGCGGTCCAAAGTCTGTGCAGCACGAAAGGATCTGACCATGTTCAAGAATATTGAAGATTTCCAGAAATTCAGCAAAGAGCAGCTCGATGTGGCCACGGAATCGGCCTCCACCCTGTCCAAGAATGTTCAGGCCATTGTCACTGAAGCTTCCGATTATTCGAAGAAGTCCTTTGAGAGCTCAACAACTTTGATCGAAAAGCTCCTCGGCGCCAAGACCATTGAAAGCGCGATTCAGATTCAATCTGACTATGCCAAGACCTCTTATGACGCTTTTTTGGCTCAAAGCTCCAAGTTTGGTGAACTCTACACCAATCTGGCCAAAGAGGCTTTCAAGCCGATCGAGACTGCTGTTGCTAAGGCACAGGCTTCGGTCAAGTAATCCCGTTCAGATTGTTATTTCACGCGCTCCTCCCGCGCGAAACTTGTTCCAAACTGGAACAAAGGCCCGGCTTTGCCGGGCCTTTTTGTTTTCAATCCTTCGGCCCGACATTTGCTAGTGTATGATCCTCAAGAGCCAAGGCTGGGGTTGCGTTAGGCCGGACATGGTTTGTTCACAGAAAGATCAGTCTGAGACTGGCGAAACCCCTTCGGGGCTCATAAGTTATCTTGAGCGAAAGGACAGATTGGGTCTGAGTGGACAAATGACGGACATATTTGGTGTTCAAAGTTTGAAGTCAGATCCATGATGGAGACAGACGTAGTGGACCGGTTCATTTTCTTTTCACACTCCCTGCGCGACAATCGCAGTGATTTAAGGAAGGCTGACATTCCCTGCGCGGATATGAGTGAGACTATGGCACTGATCAGACCACAGGCTGCCAAGGAACCGCGCAAAGGAACCGAAGACGGATCCTCGAGTGGTAGCGGCACGGGCACAGCTGTTATCACGCGCACCAAAGTCGTCACCCGCAAGCCTGGCATGTATCGTGTTCTTTTGTTGAATGATGATTACACGCCGATGGAATTTGTGGTGTCTGTATTGAAAAAATATTTCCAAAAAAGCGCCGAAGAAGCCACAAGAATCATGCTCCACGTTCATCATCATGGCGTGGGAGAATGTGGCGTGTTCAGTTATGAGGTCGCCGAGACCAAAGTCACACAGGTGATGGATTATGCCCGCAAGCACCAGCACCCTTTGCAATGCATCATGGAAAAGAAATAGCCAGGAGCCCCCATGCCGTCCTTTTCACGGAACCTTGAACAATCTTTGCATCGGGCCCTTGGCATAGCCAATGAACGTCGGCACGAATATGCTACGCTTGAGTATCTGCTTCTCAGCCTTTTGGAAGATTCAGATGCAGCTGCAGTCTTGCGCGCCTGCTCGGTCGATCTTGAAATCCTGCGCAAGCAGCTCGTCGATTATGTCGATCAGGAATTAGCCAATCTGGTGACCAATGGTCGCGAGGAAGCAAAGCCAACTGCAGGTTTCCAGCGTGTGATTCAGCGCGCGGTGATCCATGTGCAATCCTCGGGGCGCGAAGAGGTCACTGGTGCCAATGTGCTGGTGGCTATTTTTGCTGAACGCGAAAGTCATGCAGCCTATTTCCTGCAAGAGCAGGATATGACGCGCTACGATGCCGTCAATTATATCAGCCATGGCATTGCCAAGCGTCCTGGCCTTGCAGATGTGACAAAATCGCCTCGTGGCGCGGAAGAGGAACAAGAGGCTCGCGAGGGTAAAGAAAATCGGGAACCCGGCGATTCCTCCAAGAAAAAAGAAGGGGCTTTGGAGTCCTATTGCGTCAATCTGAATAAAAGAGCCCGTGATGGCCGCATAGATCCTTTGATCGGCCGTGAAGCCGAAGTGCAAAGAACGATTCAAGTTCTGTGCAGACGCCAGAAGAACAATCCGCTTCTGGTTGGCGAACCCGGCGTTGGTAAGACCGCCATTGCCGAAGGTTTGGCTCGCAAGATTGTCAAAGGCGAAGTGCCTGATGTGCTCTCACGCGCCACTGTCTTTGCGCTCGACATGGGTTCGTTGCTGGCCGGCACACGCTATCGTGGTGATTTTGAAGAACGCCTCAAGCAGGTGATGAAGGAAATTGAACAGCACAAGAATGCCATTCTCTTCATTGATGAGATCCACACCATCATTGGTGCGGGTGCGACATCGGGCGGGGCCATGGATGCATCCAATCTGCTTAAGCCGGCGCTGGCGCAAGGCTCGCTACGTTGCATTGGCTCGACGACCTATAAAGAATTCCGGCAATATTTCGAAAAGGACCGTGCGCTTGTGCGCCGCTTCCAGAAGATTGATGTGAATGAACCCTCGATCCCGGATGCGGTTGAGATCCTCAAGGGCCTGAAGCCTTATTTCGAGGAGTTCCACAAGATCCGCTATACCAATGAAGCCGTGAAGGCAGCAGTTGAATTATCGGCGCGCTATATTCATGATCGCAAATTGCCTGATAAAGCGATTGATGTGATCGACGAGACGGGCGCTAGCCAAATGCTTTTGCCGGAATCCAAGCGCAAGAAGACGATTGGTATTAAAGAAATCGAGACAACCATTGCCACAATGGCGCGGATTCCTCCCAAGACTGTCTCGAAGGATGATGCAGAAGTTCTGGCTCATCTCGAAGAGACCTTGCAGCGAGTTGTCTATGGACAGGATAAAGCACTCACTGCGCTGACGTCAGCCATTAAACTTGCGCGTGCGGGGCTGCGCGATGGCGAAAAGCCGATTGGTAGTTATCTCTTCACCGGCCCCACTGGTGTTGGTAAGACTGAAGCTGCACGGCAATTGGCCAAGAGTTTGGGTGTCGAGCTAATTCGCTTTGACATGTCTGAATATATGGAGCGCCACACGATCAGCCGCCTTCTGGGAGCGCCTCCTGGTTATGTCGGCTTTGATCAGGGCGGATTGTTGACGGATGCTGTGGATCAACATCCTCATTGTGTGCTTTTGCTCGATGAAATTGAAAAGGGTCATCCCGAAATCTACAATATTCTGTTGCAGGTCATGGATCACGGCAAGCTCACCGATCACACCGGCAAACAGATTGATTTCCGTAATGTGATCTTGATCATGACGACCAATGCGGGCGCGGCTGATATGGCCAAGCCAGCCTTTGGTTTTGCCAAATCGCGCCGCGAGGGTGAGGATCTGGAAGCGATCAATCGTCTGTTCACGCCAGAATTCCGCAATCGCCTCGATGCCATTGTGCAATTTGGTCGCCTGCCCGTCGAAGTCATTGCCAAAGTGGTCGATAAGTTCATTATGCAGCTTGAGACACAATTGGCCGATCGCCATGTGTCGATTGAACTGACTGATGAAGCGCGCAAATGGCTTGTCGAAAATGGTTATGATGAAGCCATGGGCGCACGCCCGATGGGCCGCGTCATTCAGGAGACTATTAAAACACCGCTTGCAGATGAAGTGCTGTTTGGCCGCTTGAAGAATGGCGGCACAGTGCGCGTTGTCGTCACATCGGATGAGAATGGCAAGAAGAAGCTGGGCTTCGTCTATCCTGAAGGGCCTGTGTTGCCGCGCCCTGAGCGCGACATTGTCGAGGCTGGCAAGAAGCGCGCTGCAAGTGAGAGCGAGAGTGCCAAACCCAAATCTACTCGCAAACCGCGGGCGCCAAAATCCTCCGCTGCCCCAAAGCGCAAAACGGGCGCCGTCCCACATGTGCCGCTCAAAGGCTGATATGAGGTCAAACCCTATCAACTGATACTGAACAGGCCCTGGATCAATCTGGGGCCTTTTTATTTCTCCTGGTCAAATTGCCCAATCCAGCCCCTTGCAGAGTTAAGGACTACTCCCTTATATCCACTCTATCTTTTGTTAATTTCATCTATCGATTGTTTTTTCATTGACGGGAGTACCGATCATGCACAAGGGACGTTTGGAAGCTTTTAGCGATGGCGTTTTAGCCATTATCATCACCATTATGGTGCTGGATTTGAAAACACCGCATGAGACTGAGCTCGAAAGCCTGTATCATCTTGCGCCAACATTTTTCAGCTATGTGCTGAGTTTTCTTTACGTTGGCATTTACTGGAACAATCACCACCATCTTTTGCAGGTCTCTCGCCGGGTGAATGGCAGCATTCTATGGGCCAATCTGCATGTTTTGTTCTGGCTCTCTCTCATCCCCTTCATGACAGGCTGGATGGGCGCAACCAATTTTGGCTGGCAACCTGTCCTGGGCTATGGAATTGTTCTGCTGATGTCGAATATTGCATATTCTATCCTGGTCGCTGCGCTCAAAGCGCATCATTCACCAGATTCTCCTTTGGCCCTCGCGGTTAAAGATAATCGCAAGCAGAATGTGTCGCTCTTTCTCAATGCGGCCGCTTTACCGCTTGACTTTGTGCATCCTGCCATCAGCCTGGCTCTATATATCGTGATTGCACTCATCTGGCTGGTGCCCGATCGGCGCATGGAGAAGGTTTGCAGCGAGCATGGTTCAGCCACATCAAGCGGGCATGCTTGAGGCATGTTCGCTTGAAGACGAGAACAATCTACCAATCAAAGACCAATCATATTCAGCGCCAGAAACACTAGGGCGACACTGCCAACGAGTTTATAGGGGCTGAATTTGGTGAAATAGAGAATGGCCGTGCAGATCGCCAGATTGATCATCATGAGCCAGCTGATTGGTCCTGATTCAATAATCGCCAAAGCACCGGCAAACAAAAGGCCGATCGCAACAGGCCCCAAGCCGCGTTCAAATGAGCGCTTGAGGCGCGAGTCAGGATGATTTTGCCACCACGAAGTCGCATAATAAACGACGATGGATGAAGGGATATAAATCGCCAGAGTGGCAATAATGGACCCGGCAAAACCGGCGATCTGATAGCCGATCAAAGCAGCAATCAAAGTGCTGGGCCCGGGCGCTGCGCGTGAAATGGCAAATAGATCGGAAAATTGGTTCGCCGAGAGCCAACCCCAGACATCGACCGTCTGGTGCTGCATATCAGCAATGATCGCCTGCCCGCCACCAAAGGAGAGAATGGATAAGGGCGCAAAGACTAATATGAGGCCAAGGAGACGATTATCATCCATGACGCAGATCCTTATCCGTGAACCAGGCTGCAGCAAGACTGGCGGGAATGGCAATGATCACCACAGGCGTCATGGAAATATGCAACACACCCACGGCAAAGAAGACAGCCAGAGCAATGATCAAGGTCATCCAATTGCGATCCAGCTTGGTGGCCATTTTAACGCCCGTAGCAATGGTAGCCGCAACGCCAGCGCCTGCAACACCGGCCAATACAAAGTGTGTGGCGGGATAGACAATCAATTCGCGATAGGCATAGCCCATCAGCAAGATCACACAAAAGGCTGGCAGAACCATGCCGAGCACAGCTATGGCCGCGCCGGGCACACCACGCGCACGCAGGCCCACATAAAGCGCCAGATTGACCGGATTAGCGCCCGGCAAAACCTGCGCCAAAGCAAAGCCCGCGATGAAATCGCGATCGCTAAGCCATTTATTCGCTTCAACCGATTCTCGATGCATCATGGGCCGCGAGGCGCCACCAAAAGAAGTGACGCCAATTTTCAAAAACGCAATCATCAATTGCCATAGACTGGGTGTGACCAATTGCGGATTTTCATGTGACGATGAATCTGGCTGAGTTTGCGCTTTGATGTCGGACATGCCGATCTTCCTCCCCCTGTCGTTTTCTTAAAGTGCTGCTTTGATTTTATCGGCATGCGCGGCAAGCAGGTCGGGTTTTTCCATCTGGCCAGTATGCGGCTTTAAAGAAACGCCCTCCCAACGTGGCAAAAGATGAAAATGCAAATGAAACACGACCTGACCACCCGCTGATTCATTGAATTGCTGCACGGTCAAGCCCTCCGCCTTCATGCCGGTTTTCACCGCTGCTGCGACTTTTTGTACGCGCTGCATGAACGGGCCAAGACCCTCGGCAGGCATATCCAACAGGCCGCGCGCCGGATATTTGGGAATCACCAGAGTATGACCATCGGCGCGTGGCATAATATCCATGAAGGCCAGTGCGATATCGTCTTCGAAAACCTTATGGGCCGGAATTTCCCCCCGCAACATTCGGGCGAAGATGTTGGTACTGTCATAGGCGCTGCTCATGGGACTCTGCCTCATCATGTGTGACGGACCCAGCATAGCCCTAGCGCATGCTTCATTCCAGAGCCGTTTCACTCTTGGTGATCGGGCTCCTGTGATTTACGAAACGGGACGTGCTCGGAATAGACCTCTATGGCCTGTTCGATCTTGGCGCGCTCATGGCGCAGATAATCAGCCACGGCGCGATGCAGGCGCGGATCGGCGAGCTGATGGGCTGAATAAGTCGCCACCGGACCATAGCCGCGCGCGAGCTTATGTTCGCCCTGTGCCCCAGCTTCGACACGCCCCAGCCCATTGGCCAGAGCAAAATCGATAGCCTGATAATAACAGCATTCAAAATGCAAAAAGGGATGGTCTTCAATCGCGCCCCAATTGCGACCATAGAGCGCATCAGCGCCGATGAAATTGATCGCGCCAGCAATATAGCGCCCTGCCCTTTTGGCCATGATTAGCAGAATATCGCCCGCCATGGCCTCGCCGATTTGCGAATAAAATTGCCGCGTGAGATAGGGCGTGCCCCATTTGCGTGAGCCCGTATCCATATAAAAGGCGAAGAATGCATCCCAATGATGCTCTTTGATTTGATCGCCGGTTAGCTGCTCGATCTCAATACCATTTTGTAAGGCCTGTTCGCGCTCTTTACGAATGTTCTTGCGTTTGCGCGAGGCGAGATCAGCGAGAAAGTCATCGAAATGACCATAGCCTTTGTTGAAAAAATGAAATTGCTTACCTGTGCGTTGCAGATAGCCTGCAGCGCTCAAAGCTTCACACTCGCTCTGCGTGGCAAAGGTGAGATGAACAGATGAGGCTTTTGTCTTCTCTTGCAAGCTAGCGATAGATGCAATCAAAGCCTCTTGTGCTTTGTCGGCATCTGGGCCTGGAGCAATTAATAATCGACGCCCCTGCACGGGGGTGAAAGGCACACAGATTTGCAGCTTGGGATAATAATGGCCGCCGGCGCGCTCATAAGCATCGGCCCAGGCATGATCAAAGACATATTCACCCATGGAATGGGATTTGAGATAACAGGGCGCAGCTGCAATGAGATTGTCATCACCATCCTCAACCAGCACATGCATGGGTGACCAACCGGTGCGGCTTGTAGCCGAGCCCGATGTTTCCAGCGCATTGAGAAAAGCATGGGAGAGAAAAGGATTATAACGCTCCAATGTAGGATCGCGCAAAAGCAGGGGTTGCGCAGGCTGATTGAGATGGGGATTGGCGCAAGCATTCCAGGCCTGCGCAGGAATCTCTGCCATGGATGAGGCAATGCGCAGCTTGAAGTCCCGATCAGCCATTTTAGACCATGCTCATGTCAGTGCCGCACGCCGCTATTGAGATGACGCGCCAATTGTGTTGGCAGAGCATTGGCATCTTCTGCCCAAGCGGTAAGATCCTGTGCACCTGCGGATAATCCTTCGACAAATTGCGGATCAGATTGCAGATCAACGCCCTGGGTAAATATTTCGAGGCCGCGCATTTCATCGCACATGATCTTGCCCAAAGCATTGCTCATCAGCTTCACGCCTTCGCTATATTGATCAAGATTGGCATATTGAGCCATGGCATCCAAAAGACCAAAGCAATAGCCAAAGGCCCATTTGTCACCCGTGAGCTGGGTTGGATCAAGCGCGGCAGCTTCAAATTGCACGCCTGCCAGCGAAGAGCCAATGCGGGCCAGAGTTTCAATACGCTCAAGATGATCTTCGGACATGATGATTCCAGATTTGGCCCGGCAACGAAGCCATATTCGCTGCGCATAGTTTGGGTTATAGAACAGGAATGGACAAGAGTTTAGACCCCCTCGCCCTGACGCGCCGACAAATCCTGCCCGCCGCTGGTCTGGCCCTCACCAGCGGGCTGATCACGCATTTGGCACAAGCGCAAACCAATGCACCGCCCCTGCGCGTGCTGGAGGCTAAAAAGGGACAGCTTAATCTGACGGGCAAGGCCGGACAGGATTTCGACATTTGGGGTTTTGATGGCCAATCCCCCGGCCCGATTTTGCGCTTGCGCAAAGGCGAAGAATTACGCCTGCGCGTGCTCAATAGTCTTGAGCAATCTATGGCCGTGCATTGGGGTGGGGTGCGAATCAAAAACGCCATGGATGGCGTGGAAGGATTGACGCAAAAGCCCATTATGCCGGGCCAATTTTATGACTATCGTTTCACGCCTCCTGATGCAGGTACATTCTGGTATCATGCCTCCTCGCTCAGCAATATGCCCGAGCAAGTCGGGCGCGGACTTGCTGGATTGCTGATTGTCGAAGAGACCAATGCTCTGCCTGTTGATCAGGAGATGATTGCCCTTGTGCAAGATTGGCAAGTGGGAGGTGATTACAAGCTTCAGCCTTGTCGCCTGGCCGATGTGTCAGCGCTGATCAGCATTAATGGTAAGCTCGCGCCAGATGCGATGGAGACAGCGCCGGGCGCGCGTATTCGTTTGCGTCTTGCTAATCTGGCGGCACAAAGAATTATCAATCTCACCTTTGAGAATCTGCAAGCCTCTATCATCGCCATAGACGGACAGGCCTGCACAGCCTTTGAGCCTGTCCGGCGCACAATCCCGCTGGGTCCGGGCGCGCGGTTTGATCTCATCCTCGATATGCCAAGGGATGCCAAGGCGCAGCCACGCATTGTGATGCGTGATCCGCTCAATTCCAATGTCAATGACACACAAGAGCTGATCAATTTCCTTCTCAAGGGTGAGGAGAAATCCGATCGCGGCCCTGTTGAAGATCCGGCATTGAATCCGCTTCTGCCGGGTGGCATCAGATTAGAGCGTGCCCGCCGTGTTGATTTCATCATTGATTCAGGCGGCGCGAATATCATTGATGACCCGCAAGCCAATGCTTGTTCTCCCAAATCGCGCGGCCTGTGGCGCGTCAATGCCAAATCTGGCGCGGCATTGACTGATCAACCCTTGTTTCGTGTGCCCTGGGGCTCTGCTGTGCAGATCAGCTTCATCAATACATCCCGTATAGCGCAAGTGATGCGTGTGCATGGGCATGTTGTTCGTCAATTGCACAATCTTGATGATGGCTGGGAGCCCTATTGGCGCGATAGTGTGATCATCCCGCCCGGCCAAACTGTGCGCATAGCTTTTGTGGCTGATAATCGTGGCAAATGGCGCCTGGGGAGCGGGCGTTTCAGTCCCGATCTGATCGGCCTGTCGAGCTGGTTTGAAGTCACTTGAGATCAGCCAGATCGCGCAAGATTCGCGGCAGGATTTCGGGCAGATCTTCAGCAATCAAACCGGGACCAAAAGCACTGGCGCATTGACCATGCAACCAGACAGCGGCACTCACCGCTTCAAAAGCGGGCATGGCCTGCGCCAATAGAGCCGCAATCAATCCACACAGCACATCACCAGCGCCAGCCGTCGCCAGGCTGGGGGGTGCATTGGCAGCGATGGACACGCGACCATCGGGATGTGCAACAATCGTATCGGGCCCTTTAAGGACAATAAGCGCGCCCGATGTCTTTGCGCTTTGACGGGCTCGCTCAAGGCGCGATCCTTTTGCCTCGTTGAACAGACGCGCAAACTCGCCTTCATGCGGTGTGAGCACAACGGGACCATGATAGGCCTTGATGAGCGCAGCTAAATCCTCTGCCTGCCCGGCAAAGCTGGTCAATGCATCTGCATCCAATATAAGGGCGCGTGTGGCATGTTGATCATGAAAAGCCGCTTGAATGAGAGCGCGGGTATTGTGCCCCGTGCCAAGTCCCGGCCCGATGATCAATGCGTTTTTGCGCATATCTTGCAGGAGATTTTGTAAATCCTGCGGCCCATCGCAGGCGCGCAGCATAATAGCGCTTAGATGCGCGGCATTCACCGCCAAAGCCTCGCTGGGTGAGGCCAGAGTGACAAGCCCTGCCCCACAGCGCAAAGCGCCACGCGCGGCCAGGCGCGCAGCTCCTGTGGAAATCATACCGCCAGAGAGAACCAGAACATGACCGCGATGATATTTATGCCCGATGCGGGAAGGCTGCGGAAAAGCAGCAGCCCACAGAGCGGGTTCATTGGCAAAATGATCAATGCCGATCTCGCTCAGCACGGATTGATCAATCCCAATCTGTTCAACTTGGATTTGCCCGCACAAATCACGCCCGGGCAAGAGCAGGTGGCCAGGCTTGTGGCAAAAGAAAGTGACTGTGACATCAGCCGCAATGGCCGCTCCCATCACCGCGCCATTATCGCCATTAACGCCCGAAGGCAGATCTATAGCGAGAAGTTTGATCCCAGTCTGTTCAACAAAATCATTGATAGAGTGAACGAGCGCTTGTGTTGAAGCATCAAGAGCCCGTGTCAGACCCGCGCCAAACAAACCATCGATAATCAGATCGACGCGTGTAAGCGCTTGCTGCGTCAATGGCACAATGGGTCCATTCCAGAATTGACGCGCCAGCGCTGCATCGCCAGTCCAGGGCTTGTCAGGGTTAAGTGCAGCCACCATGACTTGCAGGCCCTCATCCTGCAAAAGGCGCGCTGCGACCAATCCATCGCCGCCATTATTGCCCGGCCCGCAGAGGATCAGAATTTTATTGGCCTCACTCGACAAAAGAGCAAGCGCCTGCCTTGCAATAGCCGCCCCCGCTTCATGCATTAGGTCGAAGCCCGGCAGGCCCTTAGCAATGGTTCGCTGATCGGCGGCAGCCATTTGGGCGCAGGTGAGCATATAGGGGGAAGATTGAGACAGATTCATTGCCGCATGGTCCCAAAAGCCTGCCCTCAGGGCAAGAGCCTCCCCCCTCTCTTGCTTAATCGGAAAGGGGGCAAAGTGCCACAGGATTAAGGGCTGTTGCAGAGGCGAAGAATCACTCATATTGTGCAATGCATCATGAAGATTGGGAGAGGTCATGAAATTACCGCGCAAATTCTTTGAGCCCCTCGCCATTGGCGCGCCCCTTCCTTTACGTGAAGCCCCGGTGCGGGTTGAGCGGATGATCCATTTCATCCCCCCGCATAATGACAAGGTGCGCTCGCGCGCTGGTGAATTGGCGCAGCAGGTCGACGTCTTGCTTGGCAATCTTGAAGATGCAGTGCCCCTCGAATCCAAGGAGGCGGCGCGCAAAGGCTTTATTGAAATGGCCAAAGCGCATGACTTTGGCACTACCGGCCTATGGGTGCGCATCAATGCGCTCAATTCGCCATGGATGCTCGACGATGTGATGCAAATTGTCAGCGAAGTTGGCAATAAGCTTGATGTGATCATGATGCCCAAGGTTGAGGGCGAATGGGACATTCATTATCTCGATCAATTGCTGGCACAATTGGAAGCGCGCCATAACATTAAAAAGCCCATTCTGATCCATGCGATTCTGGAAACAGCTGAAGGCGTTAAAAATGTTGAAGCCATAGCAGCGGCCTCGCCGCGCATGCATGGTATGAGCCTGGGGCCAGCTGATCTTGCGGCCTCACGCGGCATGAAGACGACAAGAGTTGGTGGTGGTCATCCTGATTATAAAGTGCTGGCTGACAGCACGGAGGCAGGCAGCACGCGCAGCAGCTTTCAGCAAGATTTATGGCATTACACGATCGCGCGCATGGTGGATGCTTGCATGGCCAATGGCATTAAGGCCTTTTATGGACCCTTCGGGGATTTCTCTGATCCACAGGCCTGCGAAGCACAATTCCGCAATGCCTTTTTGATGGGTTGTGTTGGGGCCTGGTCGCTGCATCCCTCGCAAGTGGCGATTGCCAAAAGCGTCTTCTCGCCTGACCCCGCCGAAGTTGCGTTTGCCAAACGCATTCTGGACGCTATGCCCGATGGCTCTGGCGCGGTCATGATTGATGGCAAAATGCAGGATGATGCGACCTGGAAGCAAGCCCGGGTGATCGTCGGTCTGGCTCGCCAGATCGCACGTAAAGATCCTGATTTTGCTAAGATTTATAACCTTTGATCGGGGCATGATCCAGATCATTGACAGGCTGACCGTGGCAGCTTAGGAAGCCGCGAACAGGGTGAAGAATGATCATACGCGAGGCCAAATTTGCGATTGGACAGGTGGTGAAGCATCGGAAGTTTTCCTTCCGCGGCGTCATCTATGATGTTGATCCGGAATTCGCCAATACGGAAGAATGGCTGATGTCCATTCCCGCCGATGTGCGGCCGCGCAAGAACCAGCCCTTCTATCATCTCTATGCCGAAAATGCCGAGACAGAATATGTGGCCTATGTCTCCGAGCAGAATCTGCTGCCCGATGAATCTGGCGAGCCCATACGTCATGCTCAAGTCGCTGATCGTTTCGACAAGACGCTGAAAGGCACTTATCGGATCAAGCCTCATTTAGGCCATTGATCCCGGCAAGGACCAAATGAAAATGCCAGCCCGAGGCTGGCATTTTCATTTTCTCAGCTTTACCAAAGAGGCAAATTATTTTGGCGCCGCTGGAGCTGCGGGGGCCAATGTGGGCGCAGGCGCTGCCCCAGCACCACCTTCGAGTGCCTTGCGTTGTTCCTCAGCTTGCTTTTCCAGAGCCTTTTGCAATTCCTGCTGACGCTGCTGCAAAACAGCCGGATCAATGGCCGCCCCATCAAAGGATTTGCCAAAGCCCGCGAGCGGCACAGAGAAGATCACTTCCGCACCAACCTGATTTTTGACACTGACATTCAAAGTCGTGCCTTTTTTGAATTGATCGATTGTCGCCTGCTTGACCTTGGATTCAGCAAAGCAACCATTGGGGAAGCAGATTTCAAAGGCGCCTTCGAGTGTCGCGCCCTTATCAATGGCGTAACGAAAGCCCGGACGCAGCATCAGGCCGATTGGCAGAAGCAGACGGACGATCTTTGTATCATCGCCCTTCACGTCATAAATGGCGAGCGCCATGACGGGAGGCTGATCGGCAGCTGTGCCGAAATCGCGGGTTGTGTAGCATATTTCCTTATTGGCGACCTGATCCTTGCCGCAGACCTTAGTCCACTCACCCTGTGAGGGCTGGAGCTCGACGCGTGTGGGTGCTGGAGCTGGAGCGGCAGGGGCTGCCGGAGCTGCGGGCGCAGCAGGCTTGTTTTGCGCCAGCGCCGCGCCAGCCGCCAGTGTCAGGCTAGCCGACAGGGCCATCGCGCCCAATTGTTTGCAAAAAGATGACATCGACTATCCTTTCAAATGAATATCCCTCGGCTAGGCAAGGGGATCGAATCAACGCGGCACAGTCTTCCGATTGCCCCAATGATGAGGCCAATCAACAGGCTGCGCCAGAGCCGGACGATTAAGGCGTTCCGATGGCTCTTAAAGCTTTCAGACGCCTGTTTCCAGCACAATTAAGGCAAGAGTGCTAACTTCCCACCAAAGAACTGAAAATAGGCTCAAAGCGCGCGTCCCGCATGACGCAGGTCGCTGAATTGAATAGTTTGGTTTCATGCATCGCCAACCGATTCGCTCCCTCTCCCGGCACCCAGCGCCCCCGCACATCCATCCGGGGAAGCGGCTTGCAGGAATTGGGCGTCTCAGTGGTCATCTTCCTGCCCACCTGCTGATGCTTGCTGTGTGCTTCAGCCTGCTCCCTGTGACACGTGCCGCAGCTGAACCGCTCACCGGCATAGCCATGCATGGCGAGCCGTCCTTGCCTGCCGGCTTTAAACATTTGCCCTATGTCAATCCCGATGCACCCAAGGGGGGGCGCATTACGATTGGCTTGCAAGGAACATTCGACAGTCTCAATCCCTATAATGTGAAGGCCGGGTCTGCCGTGCAGGGATTGACCGGCACGGTTGTGCAAAGCCTGATGGCCCGCTCCATGGATGAGCCATTCACGCTCTATGGTTTGATTGCCGATACAATCGACACGGATGAATCGCGCTCTTATGTGACTTTTCACCTCAATCCTGCGGCGCGTTTTTCCAATGGCCGGCAGATAACTGCAATTGATGTGCAATTCACCTTTGACCTTTTGCGACAGAAGGGCCGACCGCAGCATCGCTCAGCCTTCTCGCAAGTCAAAGGCGTGAGTGTGAAGGATGATCAGACCATCACCTTTGATCTGTCAGGATTAGGGGATCGCGAATTGCCCTTAATCATCGGCTTGATGCCCGTTCTATCGAGCCAGAATGTTGATGTCAGCCGCTTTGAGGAGGCCAGTCTGGAAGCCCCGCTTGGCTCCGGTCCCTATAGTGTTGGCGAGATCAAGCCGGGGGAATCTTTTGTGCTCAAGCGCAATCCGCAATTCTGGGCCAAAGATCACCCGACGCAAAAGGGGCTGTATAATTTTGACGAAATCAGAATTGAATATTTCCGCGATGCCAATTCGCTGTTTGAAGCCTTTAAAGGCGGGTTGATAGATTATCGTGAAGAGACCAATTCAACGAGTTGGTTGACGGGTTATGACATCCCCCCCATGCAAGATGGTAGGCTCAAGCGAGAGAGCCTGCCGCTGGGTGGACCCAAAGGCATGCTGGGTTTTGCTTTTAATACACGCCGCCCTTTGTTTCAGGAGGAAAAGATCCGCGAAGCTTTAGGGCTGATGTTCGATTTTGAATGGATCAATGCCAATCTGTTTGGTGGACTCTATCGACGTACGAATAGTTTTTTTGCTGAATCCGAGCTCTCATCCTATGGCAGGCCCGCCTCGCAAAAGGAGCGAGAGCTCATTGTCGCTCATTCCGGTCAAGTGCGCGAAGATATTTTGAATGGGACTTATGGGCCCCCTGTTTCGGATGGATCGGGACGTGACCGGCCGCTGGCGCAACGAGCTGTCACTCTTTTTCACGATTCTGGATATGAGATTCACAATGGCGATATGGTGCACAAAGGCAATGGTCAGAGATTTGAATTTGAAATTCTTGTCACAGATCGCAATCAGGAACGACTGGCGTTGAATTTCTCCGATTCCCTGCGCCGCATTGGCGTGCAAGCGCGCGTGCGTGTGGTTGATGAGGTGCAATATCAGCGCCGGCGACAAAAATTTGATTTCGATATGATGATGGGTACATGGCTGGCCTCTGCCTCCCCGGGCAATGAGCAACGTGCACGTTGGGG
>OMIJ01000230.1 GCA_900299065.1 Hyphomicrobiales bacterium | reverse complement strand
GAAATTCTTGGCATAGCGGGCATTGCAGGTAATGGGCAGGCAGAATTATTTGCGGCATTGTCGGGTGAAACAAAGACGTCGCAAGCCGATAGCATAATGATTGATGATGTGCCTGTCGGGCGATTGGATATTACCGAGCGCCGCAGGCTTTCTGCCGCCTTTGTGCCTGAAGAGCGCAATGGCCATGCGGCTGCGCCAGAGTTTCTGTTGTCCGAAAATGCTATTCTCTCTGGCCATGCCGATGGCGGATTGACGCGCTGGATGTTGCTGGACTTTGCAGGAGCGCGGCGTTTGGCCCGCAAGGTGATGGCGCGCTTTGATGTGCGCTCGGCTGCGAAAGATCCTTTGGCTGGCTCGCTCTCTGGCGGCAATTTGCAAAAATTCGTGCTAGGGCGCGAGATTTTACGCAAGCCCAATCTTTTAATCATTATGCAGCCTACCTGGGGAGTTGATGCGGCGGCCTCTATGGAGATCCGCAAAGCTTTGCTGGATCTGGCGCGCGATGGTGCAAGCCTGGTGTTGATCAGCCAGGATCTTGATGAATTATTTGATCTGGCTGATCGCATTGCTGTGCTGCATGCCGGGCATTTGAGTGCCGCCTATCAGCGCAGCGAATTGTCGCGCGATGATGTAGGACTCTTGATGGTTGGTCTCAAGCCGGGAGACCATCATGCGACTTGAGGTGAGCGAGCGCCAGACCCATTCAGCAATGCTTGATATTCTGGCTCCCCTTCTTGCCGTGGGCCTTGCCATGATATTGGGCGGATTGATGGTCCTGGCGCTGGGCAAATCGCCCATGCAGGCTTTGATGGTTTATTTCATTGAGCCTTTGTCAGATCCCTGGGCCTTGCAAGAAATGGCGGTCAAGGCCTCGCCTTTGGTGATGATCGCGATTGGCCTTGCCTTTTGCTATCGTGCCAATTTGTGGAACATTGGCGCCGAAGGTCAGTTCATTTTGGGCGGCGCCATGGGTGGCTGGATTGCTCTGCTCACGCATGGCATGGATGCGCAATCACCGTTTGGCACATTCTGGATCTTGCCAGCCATGCTGATGACAGGTGCTATTGCTGGTGCCCTTTATGCAATGATACCGGCGCTTTTGCGTGTTATGCTTGGCGTATCGGAGATTTTAACATCGCTGATGCTGGTCTATATCGCGCAATTATTCCTTGATTATATGGTGCGCGGGCCATGGCGCGATCCCAAAGGATTTAATTTTCCTGTCACGGTCAATTTTGATCCCGCAGCAACTCTGCCGCTCTTGATGCATAATGGCCGTTTGCATTTAGGCGTTTTGTTTGCGCTGCTTGCGGCATTGATTGCCTCACTCATCATGCATCGCAGCCTGTTTGGATTTGAAGTGCGCCTTGTCGGTATTGCACCACGTGCGGCGCGCTTTGCGGGTTTTAGCGAGGACAGGCTGACGTTAATTGTCTTCGCTATATCAGGCGCATTGGCTGGCCTTGCAGGTATTAGCGAAGTTGCAGGGCAGATTGGCCAATTGCAGCCGGTGATTTCACCAGGCTATGGCTTCACAGCGATCATAGTTGCCTTTCTGGGGCGTCTGTCGCCCTTTGGCATGGTCTTGGCAGGATTGATGATGGCTTTGACTTATGTGGGCGGTGAAGCGGCGCAAGTGTCGATGAAGCTGCCATCCTTTCTGGTGAGTGCCTTTCAGGGGCTGGTGCTGATGTGCGTTTTGGCGGCCGATCGTTTGATCCGGTTGCGTGTGCGCTTGCATTGGGGGCCGCGCCCATGAGTATGGCGATCATTGAACTTGTTCTGGTGACGATTGTCACAGCTTCCATACCGCTGATCCTTGCCGGTATTGGCGAGTTAATGGTCGAAAAGGCCGGTGTCCTCAATCTTGGTGTTGAGGGCATGATGATCCTTGGCGCAGCTTTGGGCTTTGTAACCGCTTATCTGACAGGCTCGGCTTTGCTGGGCACATTAGCAGCTATGCTAGCTGGCATGTTGGGTGCAGCTTTGTTTGGCATGCTGACAATTGGTCTGGGCGCCAATCAAGTTGCCTCGGGTTTGGCACTCACAATTTTAGGATTGGGCTCTGCCAATCTGATTGGTGCAGGCTATGTGGGGCAGAAGCGCGAGGCCATTGCCACATTGCATCTGCCGCTCGTGTCGGATCTGCCATTGATAGGCAAACTGATCTTTGGGCAAGATCCCTTTGTCTATTTCGCTTTTGGTTTGATTGCTGCTACGCATTGGTTTTTACATCACACACGCAAGGGATTGGCGTTGCGGGCTGTGGGTGAAAATCACGATTCTGCTTATGCTTTAGGGCTTAAAGTCAGGCGTATCAGATTTTATGCCGTATTGTTTGGCGGGGCTTGTGCTGGATTGGCGGGCGGCTATCTCTCGCTTGTCTATACGCCATTCTGGGCCTCAAATATGACATCGGGGCGGGGCTGGATTGCGCTTGCTCTCGTCGTCTTTGCTTCGTGGAAGCCGTGGCGTATTTTTGCGGGCGCCTTATTGTTTGGTGGAGCGAGCGTGTTGCAGATGCATGCGCAGGCAGCCTCTCTTGGTCTGCCAGGTCAGGCGCTGACCGCTTTGCCTTATCTTGCAACCATTATTGCTCTCGTTCTTCTGTCGATCAAGGATCGTCATGCGGCCAAAGCGCCGGCTTCACTGGGTCAGCCTTTCACTGGGCATTAGTAGATCTCTGCCCCTTGATGGGTAATCTTCCTCAGGTAGTTTCCGTCCCTTACGTGTCGAGCTTTGCGCAGTAAGATCGCAAGCAGTTGCGCGTGATCGGTTTGTTATTCCCATCTTGCCTCCTGGTAGCACAAGATCGGTGCGTGATGATCTGATTGGCGCAGCTGGCGGCGGCACTACAACAGGATCAGGCCGCACTCTTCTCTGCGATATCAACCGCCTGCACCAGAGGTCCTACAGTGGCCGGCTGCGCAACCCCAACCAGCTTCGCCGGCCACCCCAGCGCTAGCTTCAAACCAAATCATCAACTAACATAACGACCGGATCACCTCGTGGGGTCTGGCCACATCGTCAAATTAACCTTGCATGGACGAGGCGCGGGTGATGATGGACCCATCATAACCAATAGCTCTCGCAATGCACGTGATCTTGAGGTGGCGCTCCAGGAAAATATGGTTTTTGTGATCAAGCCTTCCGTTGAGACAGCGCCGGGCGGCACAAAATCAATCTGCACCTGGGGGGATACAGTCGTGGTTACACGGGAGGGGGGCAAGCGTCTTGGTACATTGCCGCATGATCTGGCTATATCAGGCCGATGAACTCCTTGCGCTGCGCTTGCGCACGCTCGATTCTCGCTGATTTTAAATTGGCCGGAGCCTTCAAAACATCATCTACATAAGGCTTGTCTTATGTAAGAGTGTCTTGGTCAGCCGTAGACTTCCCTTTTTTGCGTACAGGCTGAAAGTAGAGATGCCTGTTTGGATTGAGGGGGTATGGATTTATGAGGAAGTCGAAGTTTAGCGAAAGCCAGATTGTTGGGATTTTGGCTGAGGGGGATGCCGGCTTGGCAGTTGCGGAGATTTGCAGGAAGCACGGGATCAGCAATGCTCTTTATTATCAGTGGAAGAGCAAATATGCGGGCGTCTCGGTCAATGAGCTGAAGCGCATCCGGGAGCTTGAGAGCGAGAACAGCCGGTTGAAGAAAATGTATGCCGAGCTTGCACTTGAAAACACGGCCATCAAGGATGTTCTCTCCCGAAAATTATAACGCCGGCTGCAAAGCAGGAGGCGGTCGAAGCATTGATTGTCGACCACCAGCTGCCAAAGGCCAGGGCCTGCCGGATCATAGGCCTGTCGCGGACGGCGTTTTATCGGCCAAAGCAAGACCGGTTGGAGCGGGATCAATCGGTTATTGATCTCCTTCAGACGATTATCGAGAAGCGGCCACGTTGGGGTTTTTGGAAGTGTTTTGACCGTATACGGCTTGATGGTCACAGGTTTAATCATAAACGAGTGCATCGTGTTTACTGCGATCTGAAGCTCAATATGAAGCGACGGACCAGAAAGCGGATTCCTCACAGGCCCCGACAGCCCCTTGATTATAGTCAAGGCCTCAATCTCACCTGGTCTTTGGACTTCATGCGGGACACGCTTTACGACGGCCGTGCCTTCAGAACATTGAACGTTATTGATGAAGGCAATCGGGAGGCCCTTCGGATAGAGGTTGGCACATCCATATCAGCTATCAGGCTTCAGCGGGTTATGAATGAACTAATCGAGGTCTACGGCAAGCCGCAAGCCATCCGTCTCGATAATGGACCAGAAATGACGGCCCAGTCCTTCATTGATTGGGCAGAGCGACAAAACATAACGCTCAGGTTTATACAACCGGGAAAACCCAATCAAAACGCCTTCATCGAGCGGTTCAACAAGAGCTACAGGCAGGAGGTGCTGGATGCCAATCTCTTTAACACGTTGACCGAAGTCCAAGCTGCAACCGACGAGTGGATCGAAGACTATAACCTCTACCGACCACATGAAGCACTTGGTCGGGTACCACCT
>OMIJ01000229.1 GCA_900299065.1 Hyphomicrobiales bacterium | reverse complement strand
TACGGCGACCACCGAGATCTACACAAGGAGTATCGTCGGCAGCGTCAGATGTGTATACGAGACAGGATCGCCAGCGTTCAGGCGGTGAAAGTCAATCGCCTACAAATGCTCTCCTGGGCCTTTCTGATCGGCCTGTTTCTCGCCACATCATTAGTGACGGGACTCATGTCACTTCTTCTGACCCTGCCACTGATCGGCCATTCGACCTGGCATCTCTATCGCTTGATCATCGAGCCTCAACATAAGACATAGATTAACCTATTGGGCCGCATCAAGCCGATAATGCGCCGGATCATAATTCAGGATGGGCCCGAGCCAGCGCTCAACCTCACCTATATCCATGCCCTTGCGCAAAGCATAATCCTCCACCTGATCCCGCTCGATCTTGGCAACACCAAAATAATGCGCTTCAGGATGAGAGAGATAAAGCCCCGCAACCGATGAGCCCGGCCACATGGCATAGGATTCTGTCAGCTTGACCCCCGCCCGACGCTCGGCGGCCAGCAGGTTAAACAATGTTGCTTTCTCTGTATGATCAGGCTGCGCCGGATAGCCTGGCGCGGGCCTGATGCCGGCATAAGCTTCGGCAATACGCTCTTCATTGCTGAGCTGCTTATGCGGCGCATAGGCCCAGAACTCACGCCGCACACGCTCATGCATGCGCTCGGCAAAGGCTTCGGCAATCCGGTCTGCCAGTGCCTTCACCATGATCGAGCCATAATCATCATTGGCCTTGGCAAAACGCGCGGCAATTTTTGCTTCGCTGGCTCCCGCGGTAACGACAAACCCACCAATATAATCCGCCTTATGGCTATGTTTAGGGGCAATGAAATCAGCCAGAGCCAGATTGGGGCGGCCGTCACGCTTGAGCAATTGCTGACGCAATGTATGGAAGACTGCCATAGTCTCCTGACGAGACTCGCCCGTATAAAGTTGAATATCATCATCAACTGCATTGGCAGGCCAAAAACCGATGACAGCCCGAGGCTGGAACCAATGCTCATCGACAATGCGCGTGAGCATCATTTGCGCATCATCAAATAATTGCCTGGCGGCTGCACCCTGTTTGGCATCGTCAAGAATAGCAGGATAACGCCCCTTCAATTCCCATGTCTGGAAGAAAGGTGTCCAGTCAATATAGGGTATGAGTTCAGCAACATCATAAGTGCCAAAGGTACGCGTGCCGGTGAACAAGGGCTTTGGCGGCTGATAATTTGCCCAATCTAAATTGAGACCATTGGCCCGTGCTTTTTGCAAAGGCACTCTTTGCTTGTCCAATTCTGCACGCTGATGCGCTTCGGCAACTTTTTGATATTCTCCCCTAATCTGCTCGACATAGCCAGTGCGTGCATCAGGTGACAAGAGCGAAGAGACCACAGAAACAGCACGGCTCGCATCAGTGACATAGACCGCCTGGCCCTTGTTATAATTAGGATGGATTTTCACCGCAGTATGCACACGGCTTGTTGTCGCACCGCCAATCAACAAAGGCAGAGTAAAGCCTTCCCGCTCCAGCTCAGAGGCCACAAAGCTCATTTCATCTAGTGAGGGCGTAATGAGACCCGACAGACCAATCACATCAACATTATGCTCACGTGCCGCATCAAGGATTTTTTTGGCAGGCACCATCACGCCCAGATCAATCACTTCATAATTATTACAGGCCAGCACAACACCAACAATGTTTTTGCCAATGTCATGCACATCGCCCTTGACAGTCGCCATCAGGATTTTACCCGCCGAGCTCCGCCCTGCCCCGCCCAGACGCGCCTTTTCCTCTTCCATATAAGGCATGAGCTTGGCGACAGCCTGTTTCATGACACGCGCCGATTTGACCACTTGCGGCAGGAACATTTTGCCCGCACCGAATAAATCACCGACCACATTCATGCCCGCCATCAACGGGCCCTCGATCACATCGAGCGGACGCGCACTTTGCAACCGTGCCTCTTCAACATCCGCTTCAACAAAATCTGCAACGCCATTAACCAGCGCATATTCAAGACGTTTGGCGACATCCTGCTCACGCCAGGCAAGATCCTTGCCCTTAACCTCACCGAGCTGCCCTTTGAACTGATCAGCAATAGCAAGCAGTTTTTCGGTTGCATCGGGTGCCTGATTAAGGACAACGGCCTCGCAAGCTGCGCGCAAATTGGGATCAATCTTTTCATAGACTGATAATTGACCCGCATTGACAATCCCCATATCCATGCCCGAACGAATGGCATGATAGAGAAACACCGAATGCATGGCCTCGCGCACAGGCTCATTACCACGAAATGAGAATGACAAATTCGAAACGCCGCCGGATATATGGGCAAGCGGCATCAAACGGCGGATCTCTTGCGCTGCTTTGATGAAATCGACGCCATAATTATTATGCTCTTCAATACCTGTCGCGACCGCAAAGATATTGGGATCAAAAATAATATCCTCAGGCGGAAAGCCGATTTGCTTGGTGAGAATTTCATAGGCGCGTGAACAAATCTCCACTTTGCGGGCAAATGTATCGGCCTGACCCTGCTCATCAAAGGCCATGACCACAACAGCCGCGCCATAGCGCCTGACAATGCGCGCTTCCTCTATGAATTTGGCCTCGCCCTCTTTGAGCGAAATGGAATTGACAACAGACTTGCCCTGAATACATTTCAACCCGGCCTCGATCACATAAAATTTCGATGAATCGACCATGATCGGTACACGAGCAATATCCGGTTCTGCCGCAATGAGATTGACGAAAGACACCATCGCCTTTTCGGAATCGAGCAGACCCTCATCCATGTTTATGTCGATGATCTGCGCCCCATTGATGACCTGATCGCGCGCCACATCTAGCGCCGCTGTATAATCACCATTGGTGATCAATTTGCGAAACCGAGCCGAGCCCGTGACATTGGTGCGCTCACCCACATTCACAAAGCGAATATCTTTGCTCAGCGTGAAAGGCTCAAGTCCGGCCAAACGCAGCATGGGTTCAATTTTAGGAATTTTCCGCGGGCCCACAGAGCGTACACGCTCCGCCAGAGCGGAAATATGATCAGGTGTTGTACCACAACATCCACCAATGATATTGACGAGCCCCGCATCGGCAAATTCGCCCATCAGAGCTGCCATATAATCCGGGCTCTCATCATAGAGACCAAATTCATTGGGCAAGCCCGCATTGGGATAAGCGCAAATCAAAGTATCAGCTATGCGAGAAAGATCGGCAATATGAGCGCGCATTTCACGGGCGCCCAAAGCGCAATTAAAGCCAACACTGATGGGATTGGTATGACGCAGCGAATTCCAGAATGCGGCAGGCGTCTGGCCGGATAAAGTACGTCCCGACAGATCGGTGATCGTACCTGACAGCATGATCGGCAATTCAACGCCAAGCGCAGCAAAACTATCAGCAATGCCTGCATAGGCCGCTTTGGCATTGAGCGTGTCAAATATAGTCTCGATCAATAAAAGATCGGCACCGCCCTCGATCAATCCACGCGAAGCCTCGGTATAAGCGATCCGCAAATCATCAAAAGTGACCGCACGAAAGCCCGGATCATTCACATTAGGCGAGATCGAAGCCGTGCGATTGGTCGGCCCCAGAGCCCCTGCGACAAAGCGGCGACGCCCATCCTGCTTTTGCGCCAGATCAGCCGCTTGACGAGCCAGCCGCGCGCCTTCAAGGTTCAGTTCTCTGGCAAGAGCCTCAAGGCCATAATCGGCTTGCGCGATGGATGTCGAAGAAAAAGTATTCGTCTCGCAAATATCAGCCCCTGCGAGAAAATATTTCAGGTGAATCTCGCGCACAATATCTGGCTGACTCAGGACAAGCACATCATTATTGCCACGCTGATCCTTGTGCCAATCCTTGAAGCGCGTGCCACGGTACATTTCCTCATTATGCTTGAGGTCCTGAATCATCGTGCCCATAGCGCCATCAAGTAAAAGCACACGCTCGCGGGCTAGTTTCTGAAGGGTAGCGCGCACCTCCGCACCATTGGCAATCTTATTGGATGACATGAGAGCCCCCTTGGTAATTGGGACGCAAACCAAGCAAATGACAAATCGCATAAACAAGATCGGCGCGATTCATTGTGTAGAAATGAAAATCCTCCACACCATGATCGACCAGATCCAAAACTTGTTCCGCCGCAACTGCAGCTGCAATCAATCGCCTTGTGCTGACATCTTGGTCAAGGCCAGCAAAACGCTCGGCCAGCCATTGCGGTACACTGGCTCCAGCCTGGCTGGCAAATTTCGCGGTTTGATTAAAATTGAGCACAGGCACTATGCCGGGCAAAATCGGGATATGAATACCGCTAGCCTGAGCGCGATCGACAAAGCGCAGATAATGTTCGTTCTCGAAGAAGAATTGCGTAATCGCGCGCGTTGCGCCCGCATCAACTTTGGCCTTTAACGCATCAAGATCTTGCTCCAGCGAGAGGCTTTCAGGATGTTTCTCAGGATAGGCTGAAAC
Source organism: Hyphomicrobiales bacterium (assembly GCA_900299065.1). Classification (GTDB taxonomy): domain Bacteria; phylum Pseudomonadota; class Alphaproteobacteria; order Rhizobiales; family Beijerinckiaceae; genus Terripilifer. The sequence goes on along the minus strand of OMIJ01000229.1, from coordinate 3,092 downwards.
GGAAATCTCAAAATCAGCAATAGCACGAATGCCCTTGATCAATTGGGTTGAGGACGCATAGCCACCTGGATGCGGCTCAAAACGTGTCCCTAATCCGCCACTGGGATCGCCACGCAAAGCCACAATGTGACGCACACCTGCCTGCCAATATTGGCGAACGACCTCATCGACTTCCTCGCGGCTAGCCGCAACACAGGTCAAATGAGCCGCAGGTTTAATGTCGGTTTCTTTGATGATCCTCGCCACAGTATTATGTGTGCGCTCGCGCGTAGAGCCGCCTGCTCCATAAGTCACCGAAACGAAATTGGGCCGCAAAGGAGCCAACCGATTGATCGCCTCCCATAAACTCGCTTCCATTTCTGGAGACTTCGGGGGGAAGAATTCAAAAGACACGCGAACAGGCTGATGTCCGGATCGGCTGAGGCGAAGGGGTTCAGCAGACATCAAGCCAGCCTCTCATAAACGCGCGAGAGATCATCAATGCGCACGCGCCGATCACGCCCAACCCAGATCGACACCGTCAATGTCTTACCAGCGCCATCATTGGGAGCGAGTTCCTGATGCGTCATCAAATCAAGACCTGCATCGCGCATGAATTCAATGATTTCTTCATGCGTGAACCCAAGCCTGCGATGCTTGTGTTCCTCACGCAAAAATTCGAGCAAATGGGGGGAGAAATCCACCACCAACAGACGCCCGCCAGGGCTGAGGCGCCGCGCAGCTTCACGCAAAGCACGACCCGGATCATCGAGATAATGCAAGACTTGATGAATGATGATCAGATCATATCCATCCGACTCAACCGGCAGGGCGTAAAGATCCCCTTGTCGCAATTGCACATGTTTTAAACCTGCTGCTTCCAATCTGGTTCGCGCCACATTCAACATCGCCGGGCTTTGATCGACACCAACTGCGCGCTCGGCAAATGGGGCTACCAATTCGAGCATGCGCCCAGTGCCCGTGCCCAGATCCAGCACAGCATGTAAATGGCCATCGCCCACAAGCGCGCGCACGGCGCGCTCCACTTTGTCCTCGGGCACATGAAGAGAGCGCAATTGATCCCAATTGCGTGCTTGCGAAGCAAAATATTGCGCCGCCTGTTCAGCGCGCGCTTGCCGCACTTCGCTCAATCTGGCCTGATCAGAGCCAGCCACCGGATCGCGCTTATCGATCAGATCAACAATCTGCCGCGCCATGCGCGCTGCAATGCCACGCTCAGCCAGACGAAAGAACACCCAGGCGCCTTCTCTGTGGCGATCAACCAAACCCGCCTCAACGAGCAATTTGAGATGGCGCGAAATGCGCGGCTGTGACTGGCCCAGAATGGAAACGAGCTCGCTCACCGTCAGCTCAGCCTCCGCCAGAAGCATGAGAAGCCGCAGACGTGTCACCTCGCCCGAGGCCGCCAGACCCGACAGAATGGTTTCTAATGGCGCAAAGGAATTCATCTCAAACCTTATCATAAGATATAAAGATATGTTTATACGTAGGTGAGTGACCTGGCAAGCCCTTAATGGGGCCTGCCCCACAAGTCCCACCAGAGGCAAGGCAGAGAGGCTGAAAATAAAGAAAGCGGACGTGGGCAAAGCCTTCAAGCAATTGCCAAGGCGGGCGGAAGCCTCGATTTTTCCAAGATAATCTTCATTCCGCGCCGATTTATCAACGGTTCGTTAATCTTAACAGGGTCAGATGCAGGATGCGGCAAATCTGTGCCGTTTCGATTCAACTTTCCATTGACGCCCATATAATCCCATGTTATCCCAAGCTATCCCTTACGGATCATTGATTCAGGGTTCTGATGCGCGCAGCGGCCTTACGGTCGCGAGCAATGCGGGACTGAATTGGCGTGGGTCGGCGGGGGGATTTGTATCCCATGAGTGTGTTGGCCCGTTTCCTTGTTCGGAGAGCGGGAAATCGGGTGGCCTGAGTGGATCGCTTCGTTTCGCATTTCACCAATCGGCTCGATGCCAAGGGTCGGGTTTCTATTCCCGGTTCATTTCGGGCGGTGTTGGCGCGCGACGGATACGAGGGTCTTTACGTCCATCCCTCTTTGAGTGTGGAAGCGCTCGATTGTGGCGGACATGGTCTCTTGCAAGAGATCGACGGTTTGCTGAACAGGTTTGCAGCCTATTCGGAAGAGCGGGATCTTTATTCAACGGCTTTGCTGGGAACCAGCGAGATCCTGAAAGTCGATACAGAAGGACGCGTGATTTTAACGGATCTGCTCAAGGCTCAGGCAGGCATCACCGATCAGGTGACCTTCGTGGGTCAGGGCTACAAGTTTCAGATCTGGGAGCCGGGCAAGTTTCAGGCACATCTGGCAGAGGCCAAAAGCCAGATGCGCGACATGCGAAAACAGCTCAGCATTGTATCTGCAAGCGCGGTGCAAGCGCAACGACAAGGAGCACGGGAATGATGCAGGGCGGCGGCGAGCCAACAGATCTCGCCGCAGGCGGACCAGCCCACCACATTCCCGTGCTTCTGTCAGAAGTGATGGACGCGCTTAATCTTCAACCCGGCGGTCTCTATCTTGATGGTACCTTTGGTGCGGGCGGCTATACACGCAACATGCTTGAGCGCGCCAATGTGCGCGTGCTAGCCCTTGACCGCGACCCTCGCGCGATTAAAGCGTCTGGCCCAATGCAACAGGCTTTCGGTGATCGTTTGATCCTGCGCCACAGCCGTTTTAGCCAATTTCAAAAGATTGCGATTGAGGCAGAACTCGCTGCGCCCGGCCAGCCCGCTTTTGATGGCATTACACTCGATATTGGCGTCTCCTCCATGCAGATTGACGAAGCTGAACGCGGCTTCTCATTCAAGCAGGATGGCCCGCTCGATATGCGCATGGAAGGAACAGGACGCAGCGCCGCTGATCTGGTCAACAGTGCAAGTGCGGAAGAACTGGCCGACATCTTCTTTCATTATGGCGAAGAGCGCGCCGCACGTCGCATTGCCAAAGCCATTGTGCATGATCGCGCCACAACACCCTTCACCAGCACCAGGCAATTGGCCGAGCTGATTGCACGCCTGCTGCCTAGCAAGCCGCATGAGATTCACCCCGCAACTCGCACCTTCCAGGCCTTGCGTATTGC
>OMIJ01000228.1 GCA_900299065.1 Hyphomicrobiales bacterium | reverse complement strand
CTGTGTTTGCGCGCGATATTTTCTTTGCAGGGCCCTGGGCTTTGGGTGTGCTACGCGCCACGCCCTCTGTCGGCTCTATTCTGGCAGCGCTTTTTCTAGCGCATTATCCTATGCGCAAGAATGTCGGCATGACAATGTTTATCAGTGTTTTTATCTATGGGTTTGCAACCATCGGCTTTGCACTCTCCACGCATATTCTAATCGCAATGTTATTTCTCGCCATTCTTGGCGCAGCCGATATGGTCAGCGTGGTCATCCGTCAAACTTTCATCCAGATCGAAACCCCAAATGAAATGCGCGGCCGGGTCATTGCTGTTCACACCATTCTGACAGGAACATCCAATCAGCTGGGTGATTTTGAATCCGGCACTCTGGCGCATTTTGTCGGAGCCGTGAATAGCGTATTGATTGGCGGTGTTGGCGCTTTGAGTGCGACAGCTCTCTGGATGTATCTGTTCCCGACCTTGCGCAATCGACAGAGCTTCGAGCAGAAAGAGCCAGAGTAGCGCGTTTGATGCATTCAGGATCTCTGTTCAGAGTGACCCTGACGGTGTTCCCGGCGGTCCAGCATAAATGCCGGATGTCGGATCAATCCAGATCATCTCATCAATTACTTTGGTCACGCCGGCAATATTCTCAGCAGTGACAATGATTGCTGTACGCTCGCGCTCATCAAAGATCGTGCCGCTCAAAGTCACCTGACCATTTTCAACCTTGAGTCGGATGGCATTGGGAGTTGACCATTGCTGAGCTTCGATGGCAGCAAGGATCATCTTTTCAATGCGGGCATCCGCAACAGGTTCTTGCGGGCTTGATTGCGCATTATCGGAGCGAATAAGCGCGCGAAGTAAATCAGCACGCGAGACAATGCCGACCATATGCCCTTTGCTAAGGACCGGCAGGCGATGCACTTTGTGCTGTTCCATCGTTTTCACAACATCATCGAGACTTGCATCCACATCAATGCAAACGGGATCGGGAGTCATGATCTCGTCGACATAGCGCGCATGAGCCTGCGTATAATCATTGGCGCTCGGGCCAGGACCTAGGAGGAAGGCAAGCCAGTGAGGTCTGGTCTTTTGCGTGCCGATCTCAATCCTGTGCAGCAGATCAGATTCGCTGATAATCCCGAGCAATTCGCCTTTTTCATTGACCACGGGCAAAGCGCTGAGGCGGGCTTGCAGCAATTTCTCGACAGCGGTGTGAATAGTCGTTCTGGGCTCGATCGTAATGACCGGTGAGCTCATGATCGTGCGCACTTGCATTTGCGGCTCCTAGATCAGTGTGTCTTAAGCTGGACTTTAGAAGCTCTCTATCCTGCTCACATTGACACGGATCAATCATTCACTCCAGTCATGAGTTTTAACCCGCTGCGGCCACGCTTTGTGGCAGAGGGTTTTCATGAGGCAGGCGGGCCAAAGCTTCAATAAGGGCGCGATCATGCAAAACCATGAAACGTTCGCGTGGTTTCAACCAGGCAAGGGCATCTTCAATGCTCTGTGCATCCATGAGCTTTGTTTGCGCAACGGCATAATCAGTGTCGATCTCGCCTCTGTGCCGGCGCCCGATGACAGGCAGAAAGCTGACATGCGCCTCGCGGAAATGCGCATCATCATGCAGCTTGCGCAGACAATCCAATTCATCATGGCCTTCCAAAGCCAGTTCTTTTTGCAATGCATTGGCTTGTTGCAAGACATCAGGCGGATGTGTCTCCTCAGGGGTCAGCAACAGACCCATGCGCCGCAAGGCCAATCCGATCCATAATTGGCCACTCGCCCAGGACAGGACAATAGCGAGGATCAAGCCTGCAATCGTCGGGGACATCCAGGCCGCCAGAGAGGGCGAGATCAGAAGCGCCGCGACCAGCGTAACAAAGCCCAGGATCACATGCGAGCGATGGCGTCTGACGATCTGAATAAAAGGTATGGAGCCATCATCGCGGCGCTGCGGATTCCAGCCCGTATCACTGCCAAACAGAATCTGCATTACAGAGCCAGTTTGAATAACCATCATAATCGGGGCAACAAGAGCCGATAAGATGACCTCCAGTATTGTGGAGATGATCAAACGCAAAGCGCCGCCACAGGATCGGCGCGTTTGATTGTCCAGTATAGCCACCAAAAGCCCGAAAAGCTTGGGTGCCAGCAAAACGCTCATGGTCACACCAAACAGCGAAAGCGCGCGCTCAGCGTCAAATCGAGGCCAGGCCGGGAAGAGTGCAAACTCATTGGTGAAATATTCAGGCCGAATATAGGTGGATTGCAGCACCAACACGATACCAATCAGCAATTGCGCCATCCACAGTGGTGAGGCCAGATAGCCCATAATGCCGGTGGCTAAATGCTGGCGAGTGGCCAGCAACAATCCCTTTGTTGGCAATATGCGAATATGCTGCAAATTGCCTTGGCACCAACGCCGATCGCGTGCCGCTAGATCGATGAGCGATGGCGGGCTTTCCTCATAAGAGCCCGTGAGCAAAGGCAGCATGCGCACACCATAACCCGCGCGCCGGATCAGGGCAGCTTCAACAAAATCATGGCTGAGCACATGGCCACCAAAGGGCGGGCGGCCACGCAAATCCGGCAGGCCGCAATGGGCGGCAAAGGCCTTTGTGCGAATGATCGCATTATGGCCCCAATAATTGCAATCACGTCCTGACCAGATCGCCATGCCTGTGGCCAAAATGGGGCCATAAATGCGCGCAGCAAATTGTTGCACGCGCGCAAAGAGCGTATTGCGGTTCACAATCAGTGGCACGCTCTGAATAATGCCGGCATCGGCATCGGCTTCCATAGCCGCTGCAAGACGAATGATCGCCTCGCCACTCATCACGCTATCAGCATCAAGCACGAGCATGTGATCATAATGACCACCCCATCGCGAGACAAAATCAGCAATATTGCCAGCCTTGCGATTGATGTTGCGTGGGCGGTGACGATAATAAAGCGCAATCTGATCGCCCATTTTCTGACGCAGCGATAGAAAAGCGCTTTCTTCGCCAATCCAGATATTGGGATTGGTGGTGTCAGACAAAAAGAACCAGTCGAAATGCGACCCCAAGCCTGTCGCAGATACAGCTTTGATCATCGCCTCCATAGAGCCAATGACCCGACTGGGAGCTTCATTATAAATGGGCATGACAATCGCTGTGCGTGTGCTCAGATGCGAAGGCAAGACCGAACTTTTGACGCTATGAGTTAAGAGCCAGAAAAATCCGACCAGACTGCTGCAGAATGCCAATGAGATCCAAGAAAAATTGGCTATGAACAAAACCAGCAAGGCCCATTTGAGTGTGGTGATCGGCCCCACATCAATGACCTTATACATCTCGAATGCGCCATAAACCGTGAGCGCCAAACCGCCACCAAAGACGACGCAACGGGCCAGCAAAGGTATTGACTTTGAACTGACGTGAGCCCAATCGCGCCTCTGGCTTTTATCAAAGCGATCGAGATATTGCACGGGCATGGGCAGAAGCGATTCTGCGGGCATGGAGGCACGCAAGGCGGCACTGGCCTGCGGATTTGTTGTGTCTTGTGATGGGGTGAATGTGGTCAAGGCGTCCATCGATAGAGCCAGGTCTCGCTGATTGGTTTGCCCTGCGTTTCCAATATGAGTCGCAATTCGGCAAGGGTGTCATTGCCGGGATCCAGATCAAACAGGATCCGGCAGGATTTGCGTTCACTCGAGAACACTTTTCGTAGATTTGAAATCTGTCCTTGTGAGGCACTCAGTTTGACCTCGATCTGTTTCGCGCTCTCAATTTCACTCAGATTGTCACCGGAAAATTCAACGAGAAAACGGCGCTTGCGGGAATTAGCTGCCGCATTGGGTGCGCGCCCGCCGCG
>OMIJ01000227.1 GCA_900299065.1 Hyphomicrobiales bacterium | reverse complement strand
GGGGAGGCCTTGATCCGCTCGCCCATGGGGCTCAATGAGCCTGATCAGACCAAAAGCGAGATCAATCCGGATGTTTTGTTCATACCTCTAGCAGCCTTTGACCGTAAAGGGCATCGATTGGGCTATGGCCGCGGGCACTTTGATGCCTCATTGGAGAAAGCCAGAAGCGAGCGCAAAGTGCTGGCAGTCGGGATTGCCTATGCCTGCCAGGAAATTCCCTCCGTCCCCATTTCTGCACACGACCAAAAGCTTGATTTCGTGATAACAGAAAGCGAAACCTTAGACTTTGGCTAGTGAGCTTGCTGCATGCGTCTGCTTTTCATCGGGGATATTGTGGGTCGCGCCGGGCGCGATCAATTGGTGCAGCGCCTACCCCATTTGCGGCGCGACTGGAATCTCGATTTTGTCATTGCCAATGCTGAAAATGCGGCTGGCGGCTTTGGCATAACCGAAGCGATAGCGCAGGAATTCATCGATGCGGGCTGTGATTGCCTGACTCTGGGCAATCATTCCTGGGATCAGAAAGAGGCGCTTGTCTTTATCGAGCGTCAGCCGCGCCTGTTGCGCCCGCTCAACTATCCCCCCGGAACGCCGGGGCGTGGTGTCAATCTGTTTGATGCTCGCAATGGCGCAAAGATTCTTGTCATGAATGTAATGGGCCGAATTTTCATGGATCCGCTCGATGATCCTTTTGCGGCTGTCGAGCGCGAACTGAACGCCTGCCCGCTGGGCATGGGTTGTGATGCCAGCCTGATTGACGTGCATGCCGAGACCACCAGTGAGAAATATGCCATGGGGCATTTTTGCGATGGCCGGGCCTCTGCTGTGGTGGGAACACATACACATGTGCCAACTGCTGATGCGCAAATCCTGCCGCTGGGCACGGCCTATCAATCGGATGCAGGCATGACGGGCGATTATGATTCCGTCATTGGCATGGATAAGGATGAGCCGCTGCGCCGTTTCACCACAAAAATCTCAGGGGGCCGGTTTGAGCCTGCTTTGGGGCCAGCCACACTTTGGGGCATAGGCATTGAGGTTAATGACCGCACCGGACTGGCCCAAGCCATATCCCCCGTGCGGCTGGGCGGGCGGCTAGCCGAGGCGGTCCCAGCTTTCTGGAATTGAGCTCAGGGCCTGCATGCGCTAGAGGTGGCGCAAGCTTCTCAATCGGGTCTTTCTTAAAAGAGTGAGTTTCTCATGGCCGGACATAGTCAGTTTAAAAATATCATGCACAAGAAGGGCAAGCAGGATGCCTTGCGCTCCAAGCTCTTCTCCAAACTGGCGCGCGAAATCACTGTGGCTGCCAAAATGGGCATGCCTGATCCGGCGATGAACCCGCGCCTGCGTCTGGCCGTGACGGCCGCACGGGCGGAAAACATGCCCAAGGATAATATTGAGCGCGCGATCAAAAAGGCCTCGGGCGGGGATAGCGAAAATTATGATGAAGTGCGCTATGAGGGCCGCGCGCCGGGCGGTGTTGCCATTATCGTTGAAGCATTGACCGATAATCGAAATCGCACGGCTGGCGAAGTGCGCTCCTTTTTCACCAAGGCTGGCGGCGAAATGACGGCCTCTGGCGCGGTTGCCTTTATGTTCGACCACATTGGCTTGATCGAATATGATGTTAAAGTCGCCACCGAAGATCAGATGATGGAAGCTGGTATTGAAGCTGGCGCGGATGATGTGCAGAGCTCAACAGAGGGGCATGAGATCATCACCAGCATTGAGAGCTTTGGTGAAGTGGGCAAAGTGCTGGAAGCCAAATTTGGTGAGCCCCGCAAGGCCAAGCTGATCTGGCGCCCGCAAACAATCAATATGCTTGATGATGAAGCGGGCGAAAAGGCGATGAAGCTGATTGGCGCACTTGAAGACAATGACGATGTACAAAATGTCTATGCCAATTTTGAAATCTCGGATGCGCTGGCCCAAAAGCTGAGCGGCTAAATGAGCCTGTTTGAAGGGTGCACAGCACTCTTCACAGCCTGCTTATCATCTGACGAATTGATCAAAGATCGGCATGGAAATCACAGCAGATATAGCGATCAGAAGATAAGCGATTTTTCGAAACGCTTCTTCTGTGGCCATGCCAAACAGGCGCGCGCCCAGCGCCAGACCCAAAGTGTAACATGGCCAGACACTCATGGCGTAAATGACAATTTGCCAGGTGAACAGACCTTTGACAAAAAAGATCACATCAATGGCCATGGATGAGAAGGCATAATAGACCATGATATTGGCGCGAGTGAGCGCGGCATCGGTGCGCCCGCCCAGCCAATAAGCAATCACCGGCGGGCCCGAAATGCCTGTCGCCCCGCCCATGCTGCCGGCAAAAAGTCCGACCAGAAAAGTCAGCCAGGTTTTAGGCTGGCCGCGAAAACGCCAACCCGTCAGCAAAAGGGCGAGCATGGCTATCACCATAGCATCCATGCCCCAGCGCAAGAGAAGCGGATCAAGACTTTCAAGTAGGAGCGCACCCACAGGCTGCGCAATCCATGTGCCCAACAGCATGGGCAAAACCATGGACCAATTGCATTTGCGTACACTCGCTATGCCATAGGGCGTGGCCGAGCCCAGATCGGAGAGATAAAAGGTTGGCACAGCGACCCTTGGCCCAACAAGCGCCGACATGACAGGAATGAGGATTAAAGCACCGCCAAAGCCCGAAAACCCCCGCACAATGCCGCTGATCAAAGCGGTGGCAATGATAAACCATATCGTCGTTTGCGAGAAAAGATCGACGAGGGCTGAGGGATCAAATTGCATTGTGACTTTCGAAGCGCCTTGAACATGAGAGCCTGATCAGAGACTCAATGTGCGGATCTTTGCATAAAACAGGCGCATTTGCGAAACTGGGGCACGGCTGAACATGCGATTCGTATTC
>OMIJ01000226.1 GCA_900299065.1 Hyphomicrobiales bacterium | reverse complement strand
GGCAGCGTCAGATGTGTATAAGAGACAGATGTGACCTGAATCAAAATAAGCAGCGGCTATCGCATAAACGATCACAGCTGAAATCACACGCCAACTACATGCCCGCCAGAACTGATGGCGCTTGAGCGAGCCCACTTCACCCCAAAGCTTGTTTAACGGCTCAAGCAATCTGTGTTGTGGGACATGCGTCTCTGATTGCGCAGTGAAAATTATTTGCGCGCTGCTGTCCACGAGCCCGATCGCCGCGGTCATATTGGTGAGTTTATCAATCAGAATAAACCCACCCAAAGCACGATTATCAAGATAATCGCTCACCACAAGCGGTTTATCGACACTCAGATGAACCAAGCCAATTTCATTCATGGCCAGGGCCAGCGCTTGACGCGGTGCATAAGTGTGAATGTCAATGGCATGATGCAGAGTGCGCAAAGTAGCATTGGCACTGGTACTCGCCAGTTTGATGATATATTCGCGCCCGCTCATCATCGGTTGCTCAACCATCCAGATCAGCTGAGCCTGAAAATCCTGCACTTGCTTGGCTGGCGCATGCGCCAAAGAGATCACATCTCCGCGCGAGACATCGACCTCATCTCTCAAGGTCAAAGTAATAGCCTGACCCTGATCCGCCTGTTGCAGATCACCATCCTGCGTGACAATGCGCGCGATATGGCTGCGTCGGCCCGACGGCTGAACAAGAATTTCATCGCCAACCTTGACCGATCCACTCACCAGCGTGCCGGCATAGCCGCGAAAGTCCAGATTGGGACGATTGACCCATTGCACAGGAAAGTGCATGGCGCCTTGTGTGTCAGTCACTCTCGTGACATCGAAGCTTTCGAGATAATCGAGCAGCACCGGGCCTTGATACCAGCCCATGCGATCTGAACGCTGCGTGACATTATCACCATCGCGCGCCGAAATCGGAATGGGCATAATGCTGGCAAAATCCAAATGCCCGGCAATCGCCTGATAATCCGCAACGATCTTTTCAAAAATGGCGTGGTCAAATCCAACCAGATCCATTTTGTTGATGGCCAGAACCACATGGCGCACGCGCAAGAGCGAGACAATGAAAGAATGGCGACGGGTCTGCGGTAAAAGACCCTTGCGTGCATCAATCAAAATGACAGCCAGATCTGCCGTCGAAGCGCCTGTCGCCATATTGCGCGTATATTGCTCATGGCCGGGCGTATCAGCGACAATAAAAGAGCGTCGCGGCGTCGAAAAATATCGATAGGCCACATCAATCGTTATGCCCTGCTCGCGCTCAGCCGACAGGCCATCAACCAATAGCGCAAAATCGAGATTCTCGCCTTGCGTCCCAAATTTGCGGGAATCACGATCCAGCGCCGATAATTGATCATCAAACACGGCTTTTGATTCATACAGCAACCGGCCAATCAAAGTTGATTTGCCATCATCGACTGAGCCGCAAGTGAAAAAGCGCAACATGGACTGATTGCCGGTTTCAACATTTGAGGACATTAGAAATAGCCCTCCTGCTTTTTCTGTTCCATTGACGCAGAGCCGTCATGATCAATGACGCGCCCTTGCCGCTCGGATGTGCGCGAGGAACGCATCTCTGCGATAATCCCCGCCAAATCACTTGCATGGCTTTCCACCGCGCCTGTCAGGGGATAACACCCCAAAGTGCGAAACCGCACCATACGATTGTGTACGCTCTCGCCGGGTAGCAATTTCATGCGCTCATCATCGCGCATGATCAAAGCGCCATCGCGCTCAACGACAGGTCGTTCTTTGGCAAAATAAAGCGGCACCACTTCGATATTTTCGAGCGCGATATAATCCCACACATCCGCTTCGGTCCAATTAGACAAAGGAAAGACGCGGAAACTCTCTCCGGCGCGCTTGCGTGTATTATATAAATTCCATGGCTCGGGACGCTGATTTTTTGGATCCCATCTATGTTCGGCAGAGCGCAAGGAAAACACACGCTCTTTGGCGCGTGACTTTTCCTCATCACGGCGTGCGCCACCAAAGGCCGCATCAAATTTCCACTTGTCGAGCGCTTGTTTGAGCCCTTGCGTCTTCATCACATCAGTATGCACGCGTGAACCTGAGTCAAAGGGATTGATCCCCGCTCTCACGCCTTCCTCATTAATGTGCACTAAAAGATCAAACCCAAGCTCGCGGGCACGTCGATCGCGAAACTCTATCATTTCGCGAAACTTCCAGGTCGTATCGACATGCAGCAGCGGAAAGGGCAGACGTGCGGGATAAAAGGCTTTCATCGCTAGATGCAAAAGCACCGCAGAATCCTTACCAATCGACCACAGCATAACCGGATTTTCACAAGTCGCGACAACTTCACGAAAGACGTGAATGCTCTCAGCTTCGAGCTTTTGTAAATGGGACATTTGCAAACGCGATAGGGCTGTCATGCGCGCACCACACGGCCATCTTCGCGCACATGCAGGCCGCATTCTTTCTTCGCTTCATCCTCCCACCACCAGCGCCCCGCTCGCTCAGGCTCACCTTGTTTGACAGCTCTTGTGCAAGGAGCGCAGCCAATCGAAAGAAAGCCTTGCTCATGCAGCGGATTGATCGGCACATCATTTTGTTTGACGAATGCCAGCACCTGATCGCGGTTCCAATCAAAAATCGGATTGGCTTTAATCAACCCGCGGCCCTCGTCAAAGCTGACGAAGCCTAGGCCTTGCCGATGATCCGATTGATCTGCACGCAAACCAGTGATCCACACTTTGGCATCAGACAAAGCGCGGGCTAAAGGTTCAAGCTTGCGCACCTGACAGCAGGCCTTGCGCGCTTCCACCAGATAGTAAAATCCATTTATGCCCTGATCAGCAACCAAAGCCTGCACGGCTTGCGCCTGCGGTGAAAAACTCTTGATGCGCAGACCATAGCGCTCTTCGCTCGCCGCCCACACATCATAGCTTTGCGGAAACAAACGACCCGTATCGAGCGTTACAATCTCGATTGGCAATCCCTCACTGGCAATCATATGCGTAATCGCCTGATCCTCGAGACCCAGCGATGTGGTGAAAACCATGCGGCCGAAATTATGTTCGGCCAACAGGCGCAGACGCTCTAGAGCATTCAGAGACTGAAACTGGCGATCAAGCTCATCAGCAAGTATTGAAAGAGGGGCGACATTGGCCATGAATAATCCTGACTAAGCCGATTGGGAAACTGGCAAGATACTCCTTATAGCGTGTCATTTATCTACACAAGAAAATTGCTATTTTTTGTAAAACACATATTTTAATTGTATTTTTCTATCTTTGCGAATTTCCGCCCTGACGTTATGCTTCATAAAAAAGTGCTCAAAATTGGCTTTGCATCTCACGGGGGGATCATCATGCAGACAAGCTCTCGCTTTATTAGCTATGCGACTCTTCTAGCTCCTGCGCTTCTGGCAGGTGGTCTGACAGCCCAGGCTCAAGCTCCGGCTGATATTTCATCCATTGTCTCTTATGCGGGCCCCGACCGGATCGACAAACTTCTCGCCGAGGCCAAAAAGGAGGGCGGAGCAACGCTTTATTCCTCCGCCACCGTCGAGGATATGGCCACCCATCTGGCTGCGTTCGAGAAGAAATATGGCATCAAAATCACGCTCTGGCGTGGTGATTCCGAAGGCATAGCCCAACGCGCCATTACAGAGGCCAGAGGCGGGCGCTTTGTCATGGATCTGGTCGAGACATCCGGCGGCAATCTGGAAGCCATGCACCGCGAGGGAATGTTGCAATCCGTCAATGCCCCCATTCAGGCGGATATTATACCCCAGGGCATACCGCCCCATCGCGAATATACCGCCACCCGCCTTCAAGTGCAGGCCAATTCCTATAATACCAATCTGATTAAAAAGGCCGATCTGCCCAAAACTTGGGCCGATCTCACCGATCCCAAATGGAAAGGCAAATTGGGTGCGGAATCGGATGATGGCGACTGGTTCGGCACAGTCATCAAATCCATGAAAGATCCCAATGGCCTGGATCTATTCCGTAAAATCGCTTCGACCAATGGCATATCCATGCGAAAGGGCCATACGCTTTTAGCCAATTTGACGGCTTCAGGCGAAGTTCCCCTCAGCTTTGCCATTTATGAATATAAGGTCCAGCAGATGAAAATGGCTGGCGCACCGATTGATTTCTTCTATCTCGATCCCTTGGTCGTGCATCCTGTTGGCATTGGTATCGCCAAACGTGCGCCACACCCCCATGCGGCTGCTCTTTTCTTCGATTTTATCCTATCGGATGGGCAGAAGATCTATCTTGAGCAGCAATCCTATCCCTCCAATGTGAAAGTCAAGCCGCTGCCTCAGGGAATTGATCTGCACTTTATTGACTTTTCCAAGGCTTTGGACGAACAGGATAGCTGGCAAAAGACATTCAAGGAGATCTTCTCCTCCAAACCCCGCTGACCATTCCGGGGGCGAGGCTGCAAGATTATCCGATCAGGAGATCAAAATGGCAGATGGCAGCATGGACGCAGGTGTTGGTCACAACAGCGGCGTCGATCATCAGGAAGAAGTCGTCTGGGAGCGCTGGACCAAAAAGCGCGTCTTCGTTCGCGCATTGGAAGGCACTTATGGCGAGCTGGTTCGCGAATTATTCACCCAGCCGCGCGTCTATTCCACCAAGGATCATAAGTGGAAAGGCGGCCCCGGCTTTTATGGCAAGAAGATCATCAATCCCCAGGCCGTCAAAGTCGCGCAATCGATCGAGACCCATGTCGAAGTTTTCGCGCCCGGTGGTTTTGGCCAAAAACACGGCCATATGAATAGCGCCGTCTTCTTCGTGCTCAAGGGCAAAGGGCATGATGTGCATGATGGCCGTCGCCTCGATTGGGAAGCTGGCGATGCCTTGATCGTCGAGAACGCATGCGTGCATCAACATTTCTCCGATGATCAGGATGATGAATGCATCACTCTGGTGATGAAGGCCAAGCCGCTCTTCTTGTTCATGCACATGCTGTTTCAGAAAGTCTCGGAATGGCCCACCAAAGAGGCAACGCCCAAACAGGCAGCCTATCGCCCCCCGGCGGATCTGTAATCGCAAGATCCATCACAGATCAAAGCAAGACATCAAGCCCGGCCTAGTGCCGGGCTTTTGCATGCCGGGCCTTTATGCCTTTATCACAGCTCTATCATGATAGACCTTCGAACAGTCTCTGCTAGACTGCGTGCAACAGACCAAAACATATGAGGGAGCTATGCAGGGCAAAATCCGTGTCGCTTTTCTAATCGGCGATTATCCTGCCGAAGAGCGCCTGCGGCGTGAAAAAGTCGCACTCTCTTATGCCAATAATGAGATTGAAGTTGGCATCATATCGGTGAACACCACAGCCTATAACCGCGGCAATTCGCCTGCTGAATTGCAATTGGTCGTCCCCGCTTTCATTGATGGCTTTCGCCAGGCTGAGGCCGAGGGCTATCATGCCGCAGTGCCCCTGGGTACGCTAGATCTCGCAGTTGATGCAGCACGCTCGGTTGTCGATATTCCCATCATCGGGCCTGCCGAAGCCATGTTGCATATCGCCAGCTTTTTGGGCAATCGTTTTGGTGTTCTCGTCTATTCCGAAACATCGCTGGTATTGTGTCGGCGTATCGTCAAACAATATGACATGACGAGTAAAATTGTCGGCTGGAAGAAAAGTGGTTTTCATTTGCCTGACATTATCGGCAATCGCGACCAGTTTTTACAAAACTTCGTCGCGCATGCGCGCGAATTGGTCGATGAATATGATGCAGATGTGATCCTGCCCATGGGCATTACGCAATGCCCCGTGCATGTCAATCCAGATTGGCTTTCAGATCAACTCGGCGTGCCAGTGGTTGAAGGCATAGGCGCGCCCATTCGTCTTGCAGCTTTGCTTGTGGGTCTTAATTTGCGCCACAGCCGCAAACATTGGCCACGCTCGCCGCTCTTTCCAAAACAATAATCAGCGTCTCACGCATCAATCATCAAACGACATTCGCCAAGGCCCTCAATCTCGGCAACCACTTCATTGCGCCCTGAGACGAGAGGCGGCACATTGAGTGTGCCTGTCGTAATGAATTGTCCCGACGTAAGCCCTTTGAGATCATCGCCCTGCTTTGTGGCAAAGGCGATCACGGGAATGAGTGGATCGCCCATTTGATGCCCCCCTACAGCATCATGTGCAAGCGTGCCATTGAGCCAAAGGCGTGAGCGCAATGTCGCGAGATTAAGTGCGGCAAAATCCATCTTACCTTCACTCACCACATAACCCGCCTGATTGAAATTATCAGCGACACGCGCAAGGAAAGGCACATTGGCCACATCAGCAAAGCGGCTTGCGACCAATTCAATGCCGGTGAAAACACTGGCGCAGGCTGCGAGAATCTCTTCGCGTCTATAGGGCTGATGCGGACGGGGTGGTAAATCCTGACCAAGGCGCAGCGCAATTTCCACTTCAACTTTGACGCCCGCACCCGAAGGCAAATGCCAATGCCCGCCAGAGATACGCTGATTGACGGAAAATATGGGTGCGCCAAAAGCAACATCTGTATTGTCCTGAAAGCCGCATTTCCAGCCTGCAACCTCAGCCCGCAAACCCCGCGCCACTTCGCCCTGTATTTTGAAAGACTCATCCAATGTCTGCGGTGCCAGATGGGCCGACCAATGCGGATTGACCCCGGACTGGTAGGCTTCGATCAGGACTGAAGACAGAGCATGCGTCATAGATATCTAGCCTCGAGAGATGGGAGAGGAACCCTTGCGACAGATCCCTGAATATTTGACAAGCAGATAGCAAAATATGAGTCTGACTCTGGCTTGCTTATACAAATCAACTGATTCGCACATGAGTCTATCATGCTCTGCAGGCTGCGTTCCCTCATGAGTTGATGTCACATCTCACCCATTGAGAACGAATGAGCACTCCCGATCACACACAAGGCCTGACTGTTATCACCGGCGCATCCAATGGCATTGGCGCTGAACTTGCCCGCATTTTTGCACGCTATGGCCATCGTCTGTTTCTGACGGGCCGCGACCAGCAAAGGCTGGAGGCTCTGGCCGATGAAATTGCACAAAGCCGACGCGAGCGTCCCCTGATTCTGGCTCTCGATCTGAATGAGCCTAATGCCGCTCAGGACATTTTGCAGGCCTTGCAGCAGACAGGGGAGAGCTGCGCTATTCTTGTCAATAATGCTGGCTATGGTCAGGCCGGGCGCATGCATCAGGCGCTTATGCCTGATCAGATCGGCATGATTGATCTCAACATACGCGCTTTGACCGAGCTTACACTCGGCTTCTTGCCCCAAATCATCGCCAATCAGGGCGGTATTCTCAATGTGGCTTCAACGGCAGCATTTTTCTCTGGCCCCAGCATGGCGGTCTATTATGCCAGCAAAGCCTATGTACGCTCATTAAGCGATGCCTTGCATTATGAACTCGCCAGCCATCAGGTCAGCGTCACCACCCTATGCCCCGGCCCAACCCAGACTGGCTTTGCCCAAAGGGCTGGAATTGACGGGCCCTTGTTCAAGCTCATGCGCCCAATGGCCGCAAGCCAAGTCGCCGAAGCCGGCTATCAGGGCCTCATGAGAAGGAAAAGATTAGTGATTCCGGGCCTCTCGAATAAAGCTGCCGTACTCCTGTCGCATGTCATTCCGCGCCACTGGAGCATGCCAATCATCGCCTGGCTGCAGGATAAAAGACAGAATTAACCAGGCACGGCGCCCTGAAGGCCGATGCCTATAAGAAAATTCCTGATGGAAAGACCTTGGCAAGGCTTGTGCGGCAAGATTACAGCTTGAAAAATGACGCAAGGCCTGATCGATTATTGCCATGTTCGCTTTAGATTCTGCTTCTGCTGACAAGCCCAAAATTCTCGTGGTTCTGCACCAGGAGCATTCAACCCCGGGTCGCGTCGGCAGGATCTTGCAGTCCATGGGCTATCAGCTTGATATTCGTCGCCCGCGCTTTGGCTGCCCTCTTCCAAAAACAATGGATGATCATGTGGCCGCTGTGATCTTTGGCGGCCCGATGAGCGCCAATGATGAGGATGATTTCGTCAAACAAGAGATTGACTGGATCGCCACGCCGCTAAAAGCCAATAAGCCCTATCTGGGCATTTGCCTTGGCGCACAAATGATGGCGCGCCAATTGGGCGCCCGTGTCTACCGCCATCCAGAGCAAAGGGTAGAGATCGGCTATTATCCCATTAAGGCAACCGAACAGGGTGAGAAGCTCTGCGATGCAACTTTTCCCTGCCATGTCTATCAATGGCATTCGGAAGGCTTTGAGCTCGCCCCCGGAGCTGTGCTTCTCGCCGAGGGAGAACATTTTCCCGTTCAGGCTATGCGCTATGGCCCCAATGCCTATGGCATTCAATTCCACCCCGATGTGACTTATGCCATGATCTGCCGCTGGTCCGTGCGCGCTGATCATCGCCTGTGTGAGCCCGGTGCACAGCCCGCCCATGTGCAACGCGCCTTTTGGCATCAATATGATCGCGCCTTTGATGGGTGGAGCCATAAATTTATAGATCGCTGGCTCTCGCAGACCATTGCTTAATCCGTTAACACCAAAGCCCAGAACACATGATATTTCGAGCCCGGCACATAGGCTGTGGCTATACCCATGCGCCGCATGGCTGGATTGAGCATATTTGCATTATGCGGCGGCGATTGCCGCCAGCCTGAAAAAGCCTCCGCCAAAGTATGATAACCGGCTGAAACATTTTCTGCCTGATGCGGGCGCGTGAGCTTGGCCCCCTTTAAACGCTGCGCCAGATTGCTACCCTGTGAGTCGGGCTTTCCAGAGCGCGCCATGGCTTGCACTTGTGCTTCAGCAATGTTTTGCAGCTCTGGATCAAGGCTCAAGACAGATAGGCCCTTGCCTGTGCGATAAATCGAAATCAGATCGCGCGCGGCAATAGGATCAATGCGCGCCTGGGACTGATCAAGCGGCTGGTAGAAACTGGGCTGAGCAGCAGATTGCATTTGCTGCGAGGGTGCACCCGCGCATCCCGCCAGCGACAAGCCAAACAAGGACACAAGAAAAACACAGGGCAGTTTGGAGGCCATCAGTCATCCGATCAGATTTGCAAGCAGATTCGAGCTTGAGAGGATTTGCGAACGTTCGGTTAT
The DNA here is from genome assembly GCA_900299065.1 of Hyphomicrobiales bacterium. Taxonomy (GTDB): domain Bacteria; phylum Pseudomonadota; class Alphaproteobacteria; order Rhizobiales; family Beijerinckiaceae; genus Terripilifer. The sequence goes on along the minus strand of OMIJ01000226.1, from coordinate 8,836 downwards.
TTACGCTGCGGCGCAGGCTCTGGCGGATCATCCTTGGCCTTAATTCCAAGTGACGCCATGGCTTTATGAATGGCGAAGTGAAGATCGCTCTTAATCCGCCCCGCTGTCTCGACATCTGCAACAAAGCAGACAAATTCAAATTTGAGATTGGCTTCGCTAATGCCGGTGAACATCACAATGGGCGCAGGCATTTGCAGCACTGATCCATGCGCCTTGGCACAGGCCTGCAACATGGCGCGTACCTCTTCAGGATCACTCTGCGGCGCCAAAGACAAGGCTATTTTAACCCGGCCAATACGATCACCGCGCACCCAATTTTTTACAACACCCGAGACGAGGTTGGAATTAGGCACAATCATCATGGCGCGATCGGCCGTCTCAATCTCGGTCGAGCGCACATTAATGCGCCGCACATGGCCTTGCTCATCGCCAACAAAAACGAGATCGCCAACTCTTATCGCACGCTCCCACAACAAGATGAGACCTGAGACGAAATTATTGACAATGGACTGCAAGCCAAAGCCGATACCAACCGACAAGGCGCCAGCTACAATGGCAATGCGCTCGAAACTCAGCCCCAGATTAGCCAGCGCCAAAGAGGTCGCAATCATAAAGCCCAGATAGCCAATGCTGGTGCGGATCGAATTGCGCAGGCCAATATCAAGCTGCGTGCGCGGTAGAAATTTCACCTCCAGCCAGCGCTGCAACACGCGCGTGGCACCAATCGCACCGGCAAACATGATCAGCGCCAGCGCAATATTGGACAAAGAAATTGTCACATCACCGAGCTGAAAGCCAAAGAAAGCGGCCTTCAATGCGCCCAGCATATCATCCGATTCAACGCCCCAAGGGGCGAGGCAGAGAATGAGCACCCCCAAGAACAATGCCAGATTGGCAAGGCCCGTCAGCAAGACCGAAATCTGATCGAGCGCCTCGCGGCGAAGACCCAGTGAAGAAATCAATCCGCGTCCCACTGGCGCATGCGGTTGAAGCGCAATTTCAATCCCATCATTGGCAATAATATGAATGAGAAAAGCCAAAGTGCCGACAAAGACCGTCCAGACCATTTGATCAATCAAAAAGGCAGCAAAGGCGACATAGCCGATCGCGACAGCAGTCAGAATGAGAAGAATACAAATCCAGGCGGCAATTCGGATCAACCCATACCAATCGCGTTTGGGCGGCGTGACAATCGGGCCCAAACATTCCTCATCAATCTTATTGTCCGTCCCTAATAATCCATAGAGACCAGTGCTCATTACAGCGGCAACAATCACACCTGACAAACCACGAATGAGAACCGAAACAGGAACCGAGGCCGAAATCACATCATCAAAAGCATCAATGATACGCGTAATAGCGACAATCAAAGCAACTGTTACAACAATCCATTCGACCCGCCCCGCGACGCGATCACCAATATCCAACACACGCCAATTGTGCCTGCCAGGCGCCACAACGCCACGGACCAGACCAATGCTTGTAGCCACCAGTGCCACGCCCGATGCGAGCGCTGAGAGCAGCGGCAATAAGCGCGCATTTGAAATACTGAAGGTGGAGAGCAATGCCAGCAATAATTGCACCGCTGCAATCGGCACAGTAGCAATAACCAGCGCAACCCAAAACGCACTAAAAGCGCGTAGCAAAAGCGAAGGCTTGGCCTCGCTATCCTCGCGCGATAAAACGCGGCGCGCCACAAGACTCATTCCAAAACTGCCCGACGCAATAGCAATAAGCCCGGCCAGAAATAAAGCCCATCTCCAGCCCTCCAATTGTGCAAGCGAAAGCGAGAGCCAATCCGCTAATATCGTCTTTGACGCAACAAATTCGCGCGGCAATTCCGATAATGCCGACATCCATAAATAGGGATTGAGTATGCTGAAGGATTGCGCAAACAAGGCATGTCGAAATAAATCGCGTCGTCGTGAGTTGATACGGTTTTGAGTATCTTCGATATCAACAGCCAGAAGACGCGCGCGCTTCAAGCGTCCGTCTATCTCATTAAATAGCTTTTGCTGATCCTCGCGCTCAATGGTAACTTCAGGAGCTTCAGCCGGAGCCCCTGCCGCCGGCTTGGCGCCTAATTGCTCAAGCCTGGATTTTGCCGAAGCCAAACGTGGTGCCAGATCTTCAACAATCGATTGGCTGACCTGATTAAGCGGATCCAGCCGGCCGCGCAATTCACGCAGCATGGCATCACTCAAGGATGTGCGCTTGAGAGTCTGCGCAATCTGATCAAGCTCAGCGATCGCCGCATCAAGGCGCTGTCCTTGCGGCTGAGCGGAAGAGGTCTGTTCCTGCGCCAGCGCCAGCCTTGCAGGCCAGACAGCAAACTGGCCCAAGCTCAGAACAATCGAGAGGATGAACAGACCAAGAAGAGAGAGGCGGGGGCGCATATGCGATCCTAAAAAACGAATCATGCCCCATCATAATGCGAGCCATGCGCACTGGCTTTGGTCATTTCTCCTCAATCACATCCCGATAGATGTGATGCTGGCCGCGAAAATCCCGCAATGTGACCCCTTGTGTGCCGTTGAGCGCCGCATGGGACGTATCCAGCACGCTCTTGCCATGGCCTCCGGGGATATCGAGCACATAGCTTGGCTGACACAGGCCGGAGACATGGCCGCGCAGACCCTGCATGAGCGCCAAACCCTCATCCACACCGGTGCGCAAATGCGCTGTGCCGGGCGCAAGATCGCCATGGTGCAAATAATAAGGTTTGATTCTTGTCTCGACAAAGGCCCGCATCAGATCACTGAGTGCAGCAATATTATCATTCACACCGCGCAATAAAACGCTCTGGCTGACCATGGGAAAGCCGGCATCAATGAGCCTGGCACAGGCCGCCCGCGCCAATGGTGTTAATTCCCGCGCATGATTGGCATGCAGCGCTACAAAAACAGTCTTGCCAGAGGCTTTGAGCGCCTCAATCAGCTGCTCGGTGATGCGCGCTGAATCAACAGCTGGAACACGCGTGTGAATGCGCACCACTTTGACATGATCAATCACGCCCAAACGTGTCATGACCTCGCGCAAACGGCGCGGCGAAAGCGCCAGAGGATCACCGCCCGTCAATATCACTTCCCAGATTTCAGAATGCGACGAAATATAAGAGAAAGCTCTGTCGACAGACTCTGCTGATAAAAAGGCATTCTCGCCCGGGCCGACTGTTTCACGACGAAAACAAAAGCGGCAATAGATCGGACAGACCTGCAAGAGCTTTAATAACACACGATCAGGATAGCGATGCACTATGCCTTCCACAGGGCTATGGACTGCATCGCCAATGGGATCACTCAATTCATGCGGCCGAATATTCAATTCGCTTTCATCGGGAACAAACTGGCGCGCAATAGGATCTTGCGGATCATTACGATCTATCAGCTCCACCATTTGCGGTGTAATGGCTATTGCAAAACGCGCACCAACTTGCTCAATCGCACTCAGGCGGTCAGACGGAATCAATCCGGCCTCCAGCAATTGCGCTGCGCTATGCAAGCTTGCTTTACTCAAGGCACCGTCCTCACTACAGGCGTCCAGAGCACATCCTCGATTTTATGTGCGCCCGTTGCCAACATCATCAGCCTGTCAAAGCCAAGCGCAATGCCGCTGGCCTTTGGCATAAGCGCAAGTGCTGCGAGAAAATCTTCGTCAAGGGGATAGCGCTCCCCATAAACTTGCTCGCGCTCATCCATTTCTAGTTCAAAGCGCTGTCTTTGCTCATCAGCATCGGTCAATTCATGAAAGGCATTGGCCAATTCAACCCCGCAAGCATAAAGCTCGAAACGCTCAGCAAAGCGCGGATCCAGCCCTGAGCGCTGTGCCAGGGCCGCCTCCGAGACAGGATAATCACACAAAAAGGTCACCCGCCCCATGCCCAGTTTAGGCTCGACAAACTCTGAAAGAATTTTGCTGAACAGATCCGACCAGCTGTCATCGCCGCTCACGCGCAGACCAATCCCAGCAGCTTGCTGCGCCAGCTGATCACGATCCGTACCCGCCTCCGACAGGCTCAAGGACAGATCAATCCCGGCATAACGCACAAAGCCATCTGTAACACTCAAAAGCTCTGGCGGCGCAAAAGGATCTGCCGTCCTGCCCCGAAAGCTCAAGACCTGCGTCCCGCAAGCCCTCGCCCCCAAGGCGAGTAAGGCCATGCAATCGGCCTGAAGCTCCGATAGGCCCTGCCCCGCCCTATACCATTCCAGCATTGTGAATTCGGGATGATGCAGGGGGCTACGCTCGCCATTGCGAAACACATGGGAGAGCGAAAAAATCTGGCTTTCCCCAGCGCTGAGGAGCTTTTTACAGGCAAATTCCGGCGAAGAATGCAAAAAGACCCGGCATTCTCCCTCTTGATCCTGCATTTGCGTGGCAAAAGCCCCAATATGGGCTTCATTACCCGGCGAGACCTGCAAAGCCGCCACATCAACCTCTGTAAAGCCTTGATCTGTAAACCATTGCCGGATTGATGCCTGTAGCCGCGCCCTGGCCATCAGCCGCGGGCGTCGGTCGGCATGGACATGGGGCTGCCACCAGGGGCTCGCTTCTGGGCCCTGCCGGGAGCTTACTGGCAGGCTCCCCGACGTAGGATCGGCCGGGTGGGAGGCTGAACTCATCATTGTTTCACTCAATAAGCTGGCGCTTCGCGTGTGAATCGCTATTGTGCGGCCCGATTTCGCCTTGTGGGTCGCCTCAGGATGCATAGTCCACCCACCGGCCCCCATCAATCCAATAGGTCGCCTGCGGCCGCATCTTTGAGGAAGTTCCGTGAAAGTCATCGCCAGTTCCATTCGTAAGGGCAATATTCTCGAGCGCGAGGATGGCCAGCTCTATGTCGTGCTTTCTGCCGAAAGCTTTCATCCGGGCAAGGGCACACCCACCACACAGATCGACATGCGTCGCCTCTCCGATGGTGTGAAGACAACTGATCGCTACAAGACCACCGAACAGGTGGAGCGCGCCTTTGTTGAAGATCGCGACTTCAGCTTCCTCTACAAAGATGATGATGGCTATCATTTCATGAACAGCGAGACTTTTGATCAGGTGCAAGTCTCAGATGATGTGATCGGCGATCAGGCCATTTATCTGCAAGAAGGCATGAAGGTCATGCTCAGCATCTTCAATGAGCAAGCTGTTGCCATTCAATTGCCTCAGCGCATTACTTTAGAAGTCGTCGAAACAGAACCGGCGATGAAAGGTCAGACCGCCTCATCTTCTTTCAAGCCTGCTATTATGTCGAATGGCGCACGCGTCATGGTGCCTCCGCACATTCAGGTTGGCACGCGCATTGTCATTCAAACAGAAGATGGCAGCTATGTTGAGCGCGCCAAGGACTAAGACAGCTTGAGCAGGATTATTCGAAAGATAATCCTGCAAACTCATAAGATCATTAATCGCAAAAATGGAAGTTGAACAATGGCCAGTTTCAATCTGCTTTTCCTCCCCGGAGATGGCATTGGTCAGGAAGTCATGCGGGAAGTCGAAAAGATTGCCGCCTGGACGCAAAAGGCCGGCATTGCAAAATTTGAAATCGAACACGGCCTTGTCGGCGGCGCTGCTTATGATGCGCATGGCAAAGCCATTAGCGAATCTGACATGGCGCTGGCCATGGCCTCTGATGCTGTGATCTTCGGGGCTGTGGGCGGACCCAAATGGGATTCGGTTCCCTATGATGTGCGCCCCGAAGCTGGCCTGTTGCGTCTACGCAAAGATCTTGGCCTGTTTGCTAATCTGCGGCCGGCCATTTGTTATCCTGCTCTCGCCGATGCCTCATCGCTCAAGCGCGAAATCGTCGAAGGCCTCGACATTATGATTGTGCGCGAATTGACGGGCGGTGTCTATTTTGGCGAGCCCAAACAGATCATTGATCTGGGCAATGGCCAGAAGCGCGGCATTGATACGCAGGTCTATGACACTTACGAGATCGAGCGCATTGGCCGTGTCGCTTTTGAACTGGCCCGCAAGCGCAATAATAAAGTTACCTCTTCTGAAAAACGCAATGTGATGAAATCAGGAGTTTTGTGGAACGAAGTGATCACGGCTTTGCACAAGCGCGAATATAGCGATGTACAGCTTGAACATCAGCTCGCTGATGCGCTGGGCATGCAATTGGTACGTTGGCCCAAACAATTTGATGTGATCGTCACTGATAATCTGTTTGGCGATATGTTGTCCGATGTTGCATCCATGCTCACAGGCTCGCTGGGCATGTTGCCCTCCGCCTCGCTGGGTGAAGCAAATGCCAAAACCGGCAAGCGCAAATCCATGTATGAGCCCGTCCATGGCTCAGCCCCTGACATTGCCGGCAAGGGCCTTGCCAATCCCATCGCCATGATTGCCTCATTTGCAATGGCACTGCGCTATTCCTTCAATCTTGGCGAGGCCGCCGATCGCATTGAAAAGGCGATTGCCGATGTGCTTGATGCAGGCTTGCGCACTGCAGACATTAAAGGCAATGCAACTTCGACACTCTCCACGCCGCAAATGGGTGATGCCATTCTCGCGCAATTGGAAAAGCAAGGTTGATAAGTTCAGGGTTGGATTTTCAACTCTGGCTCTCGACGAGCCAAATAAAAAAGCCGCACCAAAGTGCGGCTTTTCTTTTATCTATCAGAACTGCAGATCAGTTCGTGGCAAAGCAATACAGCCGCCCTGCTCCGCCCACGCGGCGCAGACTTTCCGTATCACAGCCCGGCGTTTGATGCGCCGAATTCCATGAAACATTGCCACCACCACGTCGATCTGTGTGGCCAACAATGGCATGGTCCGTTGGCGCAGCACTTGTCCAATTCCTGCACGTGCGATCATCCGCCACAGTAAAGGCACGCCCCAAAGAATCCGAACCCGTCAAAATGTCATGCTGATTGGGCTGATCGCCAACGCCGGGGACAGAATTGCCCTTTTCATCAAGGGAAGAATCTTTGTTGATGAAATTGCGATCACGCTCATTATCGCCATGCAGATCCGCAACATTGGCGGCAATTTGCGTTCCCTTGGCATTATGCCAGGGCCCATTACCAATGCGATCGCGCGCATTGACGGCTGGCTGACCATTGGTAGCCTGTGTGCTCAGATAAGCATGCCAGGTGCGATCACCGGCTCCAGCTGCGCTGGCAAGTGATTGGCAAATGGCATCAGCGCCAGCCAATCCGCCCAGATCACCACTGGCCTTGGCAGCGCTGGTGACAAAAAATCGCATGGGTTGCTGGGGTGCTGCTGCTGGCGCAGCTGGAGCAGGCGCAGCAGGTTGCTGGGCAAATGCACTTGATGTCAGACAAATCAAAGCACAAGCCATCAGGCTTTGTTTCAACATTTCATCCTCCCTGATTGTTTAATGACTTTCATAAGAGAGGCCCATGCTTAAGCCAGGCAATCTCTTACTAAAGTGTACCTGAATTAACGCGCTCTGCAATATCCTCACCATGAAATAAGACAGTGCGAAGCGATGGCCCTACGCACTGCCTCATAGGCAAAAACAAACTTGCTCAGAGGAGATTATTTTGCTGTTGCTGCTTGATAGGTCACTGTCACAACAGTATTGGCAGCACCGCCCTTGGTGGCATTAAACCTGACTTCGGTGCGATCCCCCAAACGCTGAACAATCGCCTCGCCCATGCATTTATTCGCGCCACTATCTTTAAAGCCGCCCGTCAACCGCACTTGCAATTCAGAATTGGCCTTGGGTGCAAAAGCAGCTGCATTCGTCATTTTATAGTCCAGAGCCTTATTTTGCTCAGCCTCAACATCCTGCGCTGAATCCTTAGTGAAATAACCCGTGCCATCACGTAGCCATTCCACCGTGATAAGACTGGCCTCAGCACCATTGCGCATGATGGAAATTGTTGCCCCGCGGCCACGCGGCACATCAACCACACCCTGCGGACAGGCCTGAGCAAAGGCCAATTCACTGGTCACAAGCGACAAAAGCATGACAGATCCAGCAATCAAAATGCGCATGTTCTCCTCCCTCTTTTTGACGACGTCATATTTGTGACGCCTTTCCTGCAAGCTAAGCTTAGCGCTGGATAAAAAGACTGCAAGATCAAAAAGCGACTGGGACACAAAGGCTTTTTAAGAGATTAAGGGATTGAATCCAATCACGAATTTACGTTTTGTATCACGCGAGGAGGCCCAATTATGCCCAGCCTAAACCGAATGAGCGCGGCTCAGAAAGTGAAAAGGGACACAGGTTTGCCCGGCATATTAAAACGTTCAGGCAAGACATCACCGCCAAAACGGCTTGGGAAAATCTGTCGATAAACAGGCACATGCAACACTGTACTGTCATCCATATAATGCGACATCGAGCCAATAGGAACAACGCGACCGCTATCAAGAAAGCTGCGTTTTTGTATGAGGATCGAAGGGGATTTTGAGTGTTGAGCGGGCTTGGCTTTCTGCTTGACTGACGCCGCTTGCGCCAAATTCATCATTCCCAGAGTGATCAGGGCAACCTTAGCAAGTACGAACAAATTTTTTGTCATATTCATATCAATATCCTCATTAATCGAAAGAAAATAAGCTAGTCTTGATTTGGAATAGGTTTGTCAGCGTCAGCGTTTTGCCTTTGTGGCGACTGGTCGACGATCCACGCATTCTTTTATGCGCAAGGGCGCAGCAAAAAAGGCCGCCAGATTCTTCTCGTCAGCAGAATTTGCCAAAGTTAGTTGATCCAGGGAACAAGCGAGATCCTGCTTGTCAAATTTTTGTCCCATCGACCCACAAGCAAGCCCGGAAAGACGGAGGCCTTTTTCGTCAAAGCTTGAGCGAAAGCCAAGACAAGAGCGCTGCCTTATCTCATCGCTCAAAAACAATTCGGCAAAATCAAAAG
>OMIJ01000225.1 GCA_900299065.1 Hyphomicrobiales bacterium | reverse complement strand
GTTGTTGCTTGATGAGGCGCAAATGATGGATGGCGAAAAGCCAAAAGACCTTGTTGCTTTTTCAAACAGATTGAGCCGCGTCTTGCAGGCCGCAATGGAATGAGTGCCGCCAAGCCCATTGTCTTTGCGGATATTGATCCTGAAGCGCCTATTGATGTTGTGCTCTCACAATTGTCTGGAATCTTGCAGACGCTCTCGCCTGATTTCAAACTGGAGGCGCGGCTTTTTGTAATGGCTGCAACCAACCTTGATAAGGCCGATCTCATTCTTCATGCAGACAGGCCGATAGGTAGGCAAGCGGCTCGTGCGCTTACGCAATGGATTGGCCGGCGTCTGCACAGAGAGCCCTTGTCGCGCATTATCGGCAAAAAAGGTTTTTGGGAACACGAGTTTCAATTGGCTCCGGACGTTCTCGATCCGCGCCCCGATTCAGAGACACTCATTCGTGTGGCGCTCGATGTGTTTGGGCATAGGCGCCATGAAGCTTTGCGCATTCTGGATCTCGGAACAGGTTCGGGCGCGCTTTTGTGTAGCCTGTTGGGAGAATTTCCCGCCGCTTCGGGACTAGGGGTCGATCTCTCCGCCAAGGCCTGTGCGCTGGCGCAAACCAATCTTGATGCGCTCGCTCTGCAGAGCCGTGGCGAGATTGTGCAAGGCGATTGGTCAGCCGCAATTGGCCAAACATTTGATTTAATTGTGTCTAATCCGCCCTATATTGCCACGCCTGTGATTGAGACCCTTGAACCTGAAGTCCTGCTTCATGATCCCAGATTAGCCCTTGATGGGGGGCCGGACGGCCTTCAGGCCTATCGTCAGATCAGCCAGATCCTTGGCGATTTGCTCAACTCCGAGGGAATCGCCCTGTTTGAGATTGGTTATGATCAGGGGAGCCTGGTAAAAGGATTATTTTCCTCACTACGTTATCCCATTCTGGGCCTTTGGCGGGATTATGGAGATAGGGATCGCGTGGTCGGGGTTAAAAACAGGGACAGCGGGTCCGGTTGATATTTATTTCTCTTGGCGTTTGCATTGAATCCGACTAAGTTCACGCCAAGTGATGCCTCGAGGCGCCTGACGCTGAGGATCAATCCTTCAACACTGTGATCGTTCAACGACCGATTAAACCTCGGGTTAAACTAAGTGCATGAAGATGATTCTCCAAAGTGAGTTCTCAGGTGATCGTCCTCAAAGTTCGGCAAAGTTCGGTTTGTGTTTGAGGCGGGGCGGAATAGATCTGTCGATGATTTGATCGAGAGAGAATGAATTGGCTGGAGAGCCTTGATAATTTGTCATCTGACAGACGTGCGGTGATTGCTCGACACCGCAAATGTGCTTTTTCAGCACACTCACACTGTCTTTACTCCTGAGCATTCCAAGGACCCTTTATGAGACCTGGTCAAAACAAGCGCATGCGTGGGCGGAATAATCGCAAAGGCCCCAATCCATTGACGCGGACCTATGAGTCCAACGGGCCGGATGTAAAAATCAGAGGCACAGCCCATCATGTTGGAGAAAAATATCTCCAATTGGCGCGCGATGCTCAATCGTCTGGCGATCCTGTAATGGCTGAAAATTATCTTCAGCACGCCGAACATTATTTCCGGATCATTGCAGCTGCTCAGCAAGCGCAGCAACAGGCTATGGCAGGTTATATGCGCCAGCCTGGCGATCCGGAGCCAGAAGAATTTGACGATGATGATGATGGCGGGATTCCCGATCGTTTTGCTTCTCCTTTGGAGAAGATCCAGCCGCCCTATAATCCTCAACAACAACCGCCCTATCCGGCTCAGGCGCAACAAGCTTCCATGCAGCAGCCCTTTGCTCAGCCTTCTAATGAGCGGCAACCCTTTCCAGCTGATCGCCCTCAACCGGATCGGCAGCCATCAGACCGGCCTTATCAGGATCGCGGGCCCCGGCCTGAGCGTTCTTTCCAGGATCGCAATCAAAATCATCGCAATGGCTCCAATCGCGGGCCGCGCGATCAGCGCCAGAATCGTGATTTCAGAAATGACCAGCAACCGCGCTTCGAGCCGCGTGTCGCTGCCCCTGAAGATGAGAATTTATCGCCAGTTCTGCCTTCTTTCATAACAGCGCCTGTCAGGGTTTCGCCAATGGAAGCTGGCGCTCAGGAGCCTGCGGGTCACGAATCTCCTGCCGCCATGCATGAGTCAGAGGGACATGAGACAGGCCGCTATCATTTGCGCAATCGCCGTCGTCGTCGCCCAGCCAATGGCGAGGATGGTGCATCGCCTCGCTCATCATCAGAGGGTGAAGGATAGCACCATCAATACTCAGATCATCTCGATCCGATCTTGGATCGAGATCGATCCTGACTGGATGACTTTGGCATAGATGCCACATTGATTATGATCAAAATTGCGCTCTAACAGAGCCACAATATCCTGATCGCGTTGTGCAGTGAGTGGATTGACCTGCGTGGCTGGGCAGCGATCAATGGCTTTTAATATTTCCAGTCTTGCCCCGCCGATTTGAATCTTTCGGCCTATCCATTCCATTTCCTGCCAGGCTGGCAAGCCGCGAAAATGCAGATTGGCCCGAAAGCGCAAGGGATGGATTTGCTCCTTCGCCAATCTCGACAAATCCTCAATGCTGTTCAGATTAAGCAAGGAGACATAGCCAGATCTTCTAGAATCGGTGAAACGAAATCCGTCGGGTGCGCTCAGGATCTGAGGATCGATTTTCAACTCGGGTTGAAAAAATGCGATCAGATAATCGCGCAGCGCTTTGCGCCCCTCTGTCGTGCGCAAAGAGAATATAAGGTCGTTCTGTCCTTTATGTGTCAGGGTTAGATCGCCGCTTGTCTCATTATACTTTGTTCTGAGCTGAGCCAGTTTCTCATGCTTCATCAGCATAAGGAATCGTGTCTTTGGCAAAAATTGAGGCGCAAGAGGGTCAAACCCTGACCGGCCATTTTCAATAGCAAAGATCCGGTCACCGGGAAAATACTGGCCAGCCTGCAATTGTGCCTGAGAGAGCTGCTCGGGTGAGAGGCCTTTAATGGGATAACGAAAGAGGCCTTCAACCCATATGGTCATTTCTTGCACCCGGGACGTGACGTAGAGTTCCACTATTGATCTGAGACAAAATCTTTGTCGAGATCAGATTGTCCCCTTTTTTAGGCCTTTTGAATACCTACATTAACCGCATGGTTGCCTGCGGGGGCCAAATTCATATTGAGAGGCCTGATTTGCTGCTTCGGGGCAAAGGGCGGTCTGGAGGATAGAATGAATCTCGAAAAATATACCGAGCGTGTTCGCGGCTTTGTGCAATCGGCGCAATCCCTGGCCTTGCGCGAGGGGCATCAGCAATTCACCCCGGAACATATACTCAAAGTCCTTTTGGATGATGAGGAGGGTCTGGCCGCTGGTCTGATTGACAAGGCGGGTGGTCGCGCCAAAGAGGCTCTCGTGCAGGTTGAGCACGCCCTGGGCAAGCTTCCCAAAGTGCAAGGTTCAGGCGCTGGCCAGCTTTATCTCGCCCCCACGACAGCCCGTATTTTCGAAAATGCCGAGAAGATAGCCCAGAAGGCAGGCGATTCTTATGTCACGGTTGAGCGGCTTTTGCTTGCTCTAGCAATGGAGAAGAGTTCCGAATCTGGCAAAATTCTCACGCAGGCCGGTGTTAACGCTCAATCCCTGAATGCTGCAATTGAAGATTTGCGCAAGGGTCGCAAGGCTGACAGTGCGAGCGCGGAAAACAGCTATGATGCGCTGAAAAAATATGCGCGTGATTTTACTGAAATTGCACGAGAAGGAAAACTGGATCCAGTCATTGGCCGCGATGATGAAATCAGACGCGCTATTCAGGTTTTGGCAAGACGAACAAAAAACAATCCTGTTCTGATTGGTGAGCCGGGTGTTGGCAAGACAGCCATTGTGGAAGGGCTTGCTTTACGCATCGTCAATGGTGATGTGCCCGAGAGTCTGAAAGACAAAAAATTGCTCGCGCTTGATATGGGCTCTCTGATTGCGGGCGCAAAATATCGCGGCGAATTTGAAGAGCGGCTGAAGTCCGTTTTGACAGAGGTGACGGCCGCTGAGGGTGACATCATCCTCTTCATTGATGAAATGCACACTCTTGTCGGTGCGGGCAAAGCTGATGGCGCAATGGATGCGTCTAATCTACTCAAGCCTGCTCTGGCGAGAGGTGAATTGCATTGTATTGGTGCCACGACGCTCGATGAATATCGCAAGCATGTCGAAAAAGATCCCGCATTGGCGCGGCGATTCCAGCCTGTCTTTGTATCTGAACCCAGCGTCGAAGATACAATTTCAATTCTGCGCGGGCTGAAAGAAAAATATGAATTACACCATGGCGTGCGGATCACCGATTCTGCGATTGTCGCCGCTGCGACCTTGTCTAATCGCTATATCACTGATCGATTCCTGCCGGATAAAGCGATTGATCTTGTCGATGAAGCAGCTTCACGACTGCGCATGCAAGTTGATTCCAAGCCTGAGGAGCTTGACGAATATGATCGTCGAATCATCCAGCTGAGGATTGAACAGGAAGCTTTGAAGAAAGAGTCGGATGACGCCTCCAAGGACAGACTCAAAAAGCTTGAAAAAGAGCTTGCCGATCTTGAAGAGAAATCGAGCGCTTTGACAGCTCGCTGGCGCGCAGAAAAGGATAAATTGGGTCAGGCTCAGAAATTTAAAGAGCAATTGGAGCAGGCCAGAACCGATCTTGCTAATGCCCAGCGCAAGGGTGATTATGCCGAGGCCGGGCGTTTGACCTATGGGATTATTCCCGATCTTGAAAAGGCTTTGTCGCAAACGGAATCACAAGCCAGCGAAGTCTTGCTCGAAGAATCCGTGTCAGCTGATCATGTGGCCCATGTCGTGTCCAAATGGACAGGTGTGCCGGTTGACAGAATGTTGCAGGGCGAGCGCGATAAATTGCTGAAGATGGAAGATGAGCTGTCGCGCCGTGTGGTTGGGCAGAAGGAAGCTGTTCAGGCTGTTTCCACAGCGGTTCGTCGCGCGCGTGCGGGCTTACAAGATCCCAATCGGCCTATTGGTTCGTTTATGTTCCTAGGGCCGACAGGTGTTGGCAAGACAGAGCTGACCAAAGCTCTCGCTGGCTTTTTGTTCGATGATGATTCAGCTATGGTCCGCATAGATATGTCGGAATATATGGAGAAGCATTCTGTCTCGCGTCTGATTGGCGCGCCTCCCGGCTATGTGGGCTATGAAGAAGGCGGTGCTTTGACAGAAGCGGTGCGGCGCAGGCCTTATCAGGTCGTGCTGTTTGACGAGATTGAAAAAGCACATCCCGATGTCTTCAATGTTCTCTTGCAGGTGCTTGATGATGGACGGTTGACCGACGGGCAGGGCAGAACGGTTGATTTCCGTAATGTGCTGATCATCATGACCTCAAATCTCGGAGCTGAATATCTCGTTATGCAGAAGGAGGGCGAGGATTCGAGCGCTGTCTATTCCGAAGTGATGCAAGTTTTGCGCGGTCATTTCCGGCCGGAATTTCTCAACCGCGTCGATGAAATCCTATTGTTCCATCGCTTGAAGCGAGAGGATATGGGCGCCATTGTCGATATTCAGTTCAAGCGTTTGGAGCGCCTGCTCGAAGAGCGTAAAATCGTGCTTGATCTCGATAGCAAGGCGCGCGCCTGGCTTGCAGACAAAGGCTATGATCCGGCCTATGGGGCGCGCCCGCTTAAGCGCGTCATCCAGAAGAATGTGCAAGATCCTCTTGCTGAATCCATTCTGTCAGGAGAAATCAAGGATGGAGAAGTGGTGCACATTACCGCCGATCGCGAAGGCCTGATGTTGGGCTCTCGACTTGTAGCGCCGACAAATCCTAAGCCTGTCGTCCCCACAGGGACGGGCACTGTTGTGACCTTCCCCAAAGGGAGCTGAAAACAGGGGCTAAGGGAAGTGACAGTCTCGTCAATCGACGAATTGGATTGTTAAGCCTTTGCCCTGCGGATCATGAGCATTCATTGTCATGCGACCGCTCTGCGCGTTTCTGCGCGGAGGGCGGTCGATTTTAATGCCGCGGGCGGTGAGTTCGGCAAAGGTCTGTTCCATATTCTGCGATTGTAAAGCTATATGGCGGAATCCGGCAGGATGTTTGGTTCCATCGGGGCGTGAGGTTGACGTCAGTTCAAGAAAGGGCCGATCTGTACCGGGAAATTTCAATTCCACTGACCCGCCACCGTGATCGGTGCGTTGAATGACACTGAACCCAATGGCTTCGAAAAAACTGGTCCAGAGATTGAGATCGTCAACGGCAATATCTATGTGATCAATGCCCGTGAGCATGTGCCCCCCTTTATGTTCTCCTTGCTCATCACCTGACAGGTCTCAAGAGGCAACGGAGTTTTTATGTTCAACAATGCCGACAATGTCGAGCATGATGCGATTAAGATTGAAATTCTTGGGCGTGTAAACAGCCCTTACCCCTTCCTCCAGTAATTTTCTTTCATCTTGGGGAGGAATAATTCCGCCAACCACAAGCGGAATATGTGCCAGCCCCGCTTCTTTCATCAGTGCGAGCGTTTCGCACACCAAAGGCACATGGGAGCCAGAGAGAATAGACAGGCCAATGCAATGGGCGTTTTTATCCCGTGCGGCCGATAAGATTTCCTGTGGCGTCAGACGAATTCCATCATAAACCACGTCCATGCCAGCATCTCTGGCCCGCACAGCAATTTGCTCTGCGCCATTGGAATGGCCATCAAGGCCGGGTTTGCCGATCACAAAGGTTAGTCTTCGGCCAAGGATGAGCGAAACACGTTCAACCTCGGAGCGGATCTCATCAAGATTATCGCCCACTTGCCGTGCGGTGGCGCTGACGCCTGTGGGAGCGCGATATTCGCCAAAGCTCTGACGCAATATTTCGCTCCATTCACCAGTGGTGACACCGGCCTTTGCAGCACGAATGGAGGGCTCCATAATGGAACTGCCATCAAGAGCAGCTTTGCGTAATTCTGTCAGCGCGGACTGGACTGCATCCGCATCACGATTGGCGCGCCATATCTTCAGGCGTTCAATTTGTTCTTGCTCGACATGTTCTGGAACCAGCTGAATGGCATTTTCTCCTGCCAGAAGCGGAGAGGGTTCAGAATCGAGATAGCGATTCACGCCAACAACAATTTGCTCACCACTTTCGATAGATTCCAATCGATTGGTATTTGATTCTACCAGGCGCGATTTCATATAGCCTGATTCAATGGCCGCGACAGCGCCGCCCATCTTGTCGATCTGCGCAATTTCTTCTCTGGCCTGTTGTTTGAGTTCTTCGACTTTGCGTTCAATCTCAACGCTGCCATCAAAGATATCGGCATATTCCAGAAGATCAGTTTCATAGGCCATGATCTGTTGCATGCGCAAAGACCATTGTTGATCAAACTGGCGAGGTAAGCCAAGCGCCTCATTCCAGGCAGGAAGTTGTACGGCTCTCGCTCTGGCATTTTTGGACAGAACTACGGCCAACATTTCAATCAATATGCGATAGACATTGTTTTCAGGCTGCTGCTCTGTGAGGCCAAGCGAATTGACCTGAACGCCATAGCGGAAACGACGAAATTTTTCCTGCTCAATGCCATATCGCTCGCGCGTAATCTCATCCCATAATTCGGAAAAGGCCCGCATTTTGCAAAGCTCGGTGACAAAGCGCATACCAGCATTCACAAAGAAGGAGATACGGCCCACAACTTCAGCAAAATTATTCTGCGTTACTTCGCCTGAGGCTTTCACGGAATCGAGAATGGCAATGGCGGTTGCCAAGGCATAGCTGAGTTCCTGAACGGGGGTCGCTCCTGCTTCTTGCAAATGGTAGGAGCAGACATTCATCGGATTCCATTTTGGCACTTCGCGTGTGGTGAAAAGGATCATATCCTTGGTCAAACGCAATGAGGGCTTAGGTGGAAACACATAGGTGCCACGCGATAAATATTCCTTGATGATGTCATTTTGCGTGGTGCCTTGCAGGCTCTCTCTTGCGACGCCTTGTTCTTCAGCAACTGCAATATAAAGAGCCATGAGCCAGGCTGCGGTGGCATTAATGGTCATGGATGTATTCATGGCGGCAATGGGAATGCCCTCAAACAGAGCCCGCATATCGCCAATGTGACAAATGGGAACGCCGACCTTTCCCACCTCGCCGCGCGCGAGACTATGATCAGAATCATAGCCTGTCTGAGTGGGCAGATCGAAGGCGATTGAAAGACCTGTCTGGCCCTTGGCTAGATTGGCCCGAAACAGCTTGTTGGACTCAGAGGCGGTTGAATGTCCGGCATAGGTGCGGAAAATCCAGGGCTTGTCACGTTTGACCGAATTGCTTTTTGTGCCTGCTTCGCCTGACATGACCAGCTCCAACAATGATGCCGAAAGATTAAGCGGGAATATCGCATAGCACAATCCAAAGGGGTTTTATCGTTCTGTCAGGCTGCGTCATTTTTGTCCCGGGGAAGCTTGGCAAAAGACCGCACATAATAAGTAATTGTATTAATTTGTTTTTATTGAAAAGAAGGGCGGCCATTGGCCCTTGAAAAATTTGTCCCCGTCTATGGTGCAATGCAAGATTTCTGTTAGGCTTAGCCATAATAACGATAGTTTGGTTCAAGAGGAGGCGCGATTGTCGATTTCATCTTCATCAGGAAACAACCCTGCGTCTGGGGGTAGCGCTATGCCGCTCAAGGATCTTTATGAAATAGGTGAAATCCCGCCTTTGGGTCATGTGCCCAAGTCCATGTATGCTTGGGCTATTCGTAAAGACAGGCACGGCCCACCTGATAAATCCATGCAATTGGAGGTTCTGCCCACATGGAGCCTTGATAGCCATGATGTGCTGGTTTTGGTTATGGCTGCCGGGGTCAATTACAATGGAGTCTGGGCTGGATTGGGCGAGCCTATTTCTCCCCTCGATGGCCATAAAAATCCTTATCATATTGCTGGCTCAGATGCTTCGGGCATTGTCTGGGCGGTTGGCTCCAAGGTGAAGCGCTGGAAGGTTGGCGATGAAGTTGTCGTTCATTGCAATCAGGATGATGGCGATGATGAAGAATGCAATGGTGGCGATCCCATGCTCTCAGCTTCGCAACGCATCTGGGGTTATGAGACACCAGATGGTTCGTTTGCGCAATTTTGCCGCGTGCAAGATCGTCAATTAATGGCGCGGCCCAAGCACCTGAGCTGGGAAGAATCGGCTTGCTATACGCTAACTTTGGCAACGGCCTATCGCATGTTGTTTGGTCATGAGCCGCACAGACTCAAGCCATCTGATCATGTGTTGATCTGGGGCGCATCGGGCGGGTTAGGTGTGTTCGGGGTGCAATTATGTGCCGCAGCTGGTGCGCATGCCATTGGTATTATCTCGGATGAGTCCAAGCGCGATTATGTGATGTCGCTTGGAGCCAAGGGCGTCATCAATCGCAAAGACTTTAATTGCTGGGGTCAATTGCCCAAGGTCAATTCGCCTGAATATGCCACTTTCATGGGTGAAGCCCGCAAGTTTGGTAAAGCTATTTGGGATATAACGGGCAAGAAGGATGTTGATATCGTCTTTGAGCATCCCGGCGAACAGACTTTTCCTGTCTCCTGTTTTGTGGTCAAGCGCGGTGGCATGGTTGTGTTTTGTGCCGGTACATCAGGGTTTAATCTTACCTTTGATGCGCGCTTTGTCTGGATGCGGCAGAAGAGAATTCAAGGCTCGCACTTTGCGCATCTCAAGCAAGCGGCAGCAGCCAATGCTCTTGTGATCAACAAGAGCATTAATCCTTGCATGTCTGAGGTTTTTGGATGGAGAGATATCCCTCTGGCGCACATGAAAATGCTCAAAAACCAACATGCCCCTGGCAATATGGCGGTTCTGGTTAATTCACCCAAACCGGGCCTGCGCACTTTGGAAGAAGTTTTGAGTGCAAGCAAGAGCGCTTCTTAAAATCGGGTTGAAAGAGGTTTACATGTCTATGCCAGCCGCCAAACAAGAAGAGTGCG
Organism: Hyphomicrobiales bacterium; assembly: GCA_900299065.1. Taxonomy (GTDB): domain Bacteria; phylum Pseudomonadota; class Alphaproteobacteria; order Rhizobiales; family Beijerinckiaceae; genus Terripilifer. Next base: position 5,148 of record OMIJ01000225.1, on the reverse strand, counting down.
CAATCATTGCCGCCGATGAATTGATTGCAAAAGCACTTGCAACCATTCCTGTGATTGAGCGGCTCTATGCCCGCGTTGAAAAACACGTCGCAGAGAAAGTGTCATATCATCAAAAGATATCGAGTGACCTTCTGGAGCGCGAGCAGCATATCACGCATGGTCTTGCCTGGCTGGCGACGACAATTCAGGCCATGCGCGAATGTTTGAATTCGGCTTCGCGCTTGATCGAAGAAAACAAGTTTGGCCCGGTCGAAAGCTTGATCACGCAAATTGGCTTTGGCGAATATCTCGCTCAGGTCTTTCATGGCATAGCCATGAGTCAGGGTGAGATCATTCGATTGAGTGACTTTGGCTTGTCTGTTCAAACGATCTTGCAGGCCATGGAAGGGCCTGTCGAGGCTATGCTGGCGATCGGCAATACGCCTGAAAATCGCCTTGCGCTTGTCCAGTATCTGACATCTGATCACAGCTTGAATGTTGGTGATGCTGGACTTGATGAAACGCTTGAGGCCATACGTACTGAAATTGGCAAATTTGCAGAGAGCGAAGTTGCGCCTCATGCGCATGAATGGCATCTCAAAAATGCTTATATTCCCCTTGAGGTGATTAAGGGCCTAGCTGATATGGGTGTGTTTGGCCTGACCTTGCCCGAAGAATATGGCGGCATGGGCATGGGCAAAGTGGCCATGTGTGTGGTGACGGAAGAATTATCACGCGCCTATATTGGTGTTGGCTCGCTGGGCACAAGATCGGAGATTGCTTCTGAACTCATTTTGGGCGGCGGGACGAAAGCGCAAAAGGAAAAATATCTTCCTCGGATTGCGTCTGGTGAAATTCTGCCAACGGCTGTCTTTACAGAGCCAAATACAGGATCAGATCTTGCAAGTCTGCGCACACGCGCTGTCAAAGATGGTGATGTGTATAAGATCAGCGGCAATAAGACATGGATCACACATCCAGTCAGAGCTGATCTGATGACTATTCTTGCCCGTACCAATCCCAATGAGCCGGGCTATCGTGGCCTGTCGATGTTTTTGGCGGAAAAACCGCGCGGCGATGATGCCAATCCTTTTCCAGTAAAAGGCCTGACGGGCGGCGAGATCGAAGTGCTCGGTTATCGAGGCATGAAAGAATTTGAACTCGCCTTTGATGGGTTTGAAGTGAAGGCCGAGAATCTATTGGGCGAGACTGAAGGCCAAGGCTTTAAACAATTAATGCAGACTTTCGAATCGGCGCGCATTCAAACTGCCGCACGTGCTGTGGGATTGGCGCAATGCGCGATTGATCTGGCGCGGCGTTATGCCAATGAGCGAATTCAATTTGGCAAGCCGCTCCTTGCCTTTCCGCGTGTGGCCGACAAAATCGTCTTGATGATTGCCGAAACACATATGGCGCGTCAGCTCACCTATTTTTCGGCCCGGTCAAAGGATGAAGGTCGACGTTGCGATCTGGAAGCAGGCATGGCCAAATTACTGGGCGCGCGCGTGGCATGGTCTGCAGCTGATAATGCTTTGCAGATTCACGGAGGCAATGGCTTTGCCCTGGAATATCCAATTTCCCGTGTCTTGTGTGATGCGCGTATTCTCAACATATTTGAAGGGGCCGCAGAAATTCAAGCTCAGGTGATTGCCCGCCGCTTGTTAGACGGCGCTAATTGACCATAAGGCAACATAAATTATTTGAGTTTTGCGGGGCTATTATTGCCGATCTCGCTAAACTCTATAGTTACTTTATCGGCCTGATCGGGCGGCGCGGTCAATCTGGCTCTGAAATAGGTTACCTCATTGGCATTGAGGTGCGATTTTGGTGCCTCTGCCATCCATTGATAGATTTGCTGGCCATCAGGAGCCTTAATTGCAATTTGTAAAGCTGGAACAATTTGTGATTGTTTTTTTACGTTGGCCAATTGCCCTTCAATAGCAAGAACTGAATAAGCACCCTCCGTCAATATTTGAGCCTTTATGCTGCGAATTTCGAGGCCCAAAAGATTCACAGGTAGGCCAATGCGCGCATATAAGGGCGCAATGCTTGGAAAAAATTCGGCGACTTTTTGTCTCTGGTGAAGTGCAACTGCAATTAATGAAAGGCACAGAGCCAGGGTGCCAAGTGCTAGGATAGACAGAAGTGGCCTATTTTGCTTGCGTGACTTTTGCTGAGGCAAGCGACCTATAGGTCTGGCGCCATAGAGCACTTCGAAAGTGGGATAGGCGAGCGGCACGCCTGCAGTTTTAGCTTCCAATGTTTCAAACATGACGATCTTCACTCTTTCCAGAGGGAACATTGCTGCATTGTTATGGTTAAATTAGCTTTAAAGTCATGTTTTAAAGAGACTTGGCCTTTACCCAATTGGTTTGTGCTAGCATATGCTAGACTTTGGCGAATCATTGAATTTCTGAAGGCAAGGAGAAGAGGACAGCTTGGTTCGATTCGAAAATGTCGGCTTGCGTTATGGGATGGGCCCAGAAATTCTCCGGGACATTTCCTTTGAGATCGAGCCGCAATCTTTTCAATTTTTGACTGGACCTTCTGGTGCCGGAAAGACAACTCTGCTGCGTCTGATGTTGCTTGCGCTCAAGCCGACACGCGGGTTCATCAATCTGTTCGGGCGCATGTCAAATGATTTATTGCCCGGCGAGATTACACGCTTGCGCCGGCGGATCGGCGTGGTGTTTCAGGATTTTCGTTTACTGGATCATTTGACCACTTATGAAAATGTTGCTTTGCCATTGCGGGTGCAGGGACGCGAAGAGGCAAGCTATCGCGCGGAAGTCGTGGAACTGCTGCAATGGGTAGGTCTGGGAGATCGCATGAATGTGCTGCCGCCTGTTTTGTCGGGTGGAGAAAAGCAAAGGGCGGCCATTGCGCGGGCTTTAATCGTTCGCCCCGAATTGCTCCTGGCAGATGAGCCAACGGGAAATGTTGATCCAAATCTTGCCCGACGCTTGCTGCGCTTGTTCACTGAATTGAATAAATCTGGTACAGCCGTAGTAATTGCGACACATGATCTTGCCTTAATGGATCAGTTTGATGGTGCCAGACGCCTTGTTCTGGGAGATCATCGCCTTCATATTTATGATTGAGATGAAAAGATGATCGAGCGAAAAACCAGACGACAAACCAAAGCAGATGGTAACAGACCGGTTATCTCTGTTCGCAAACGTATTGATCTTGTGCCCTCTGATACAACTGCGGGGCGTGCTCTGGTCACTGTGATCTCGATCATGACCTTTCTTGCGGCCATCACTGCCGGTTGCGCAATTTTCATAAGTGATGCTGCCGATGAATGGCAGTCGCAAATCTCACGCGAATTGACCATTCAGATCAAACCCAATGACCCCAAGCTGATTGAAGAGCAGGTGGCCAAGGTTGTTCAACTTGCACAAGACACGCCAGGCATGATCGAGATTAGAGCTTATTCCCAAAATGAATCAGAGAAAATGCTCGAACCTTGGCTGGGAGCGGGGGTAGATCTCTCCGAACTCTCGATTCCGCGGATGATTGCTGTGAAATTGGATCAAACGCGGCGACCGGATCTCAAAGCCTTTCGCCTGCAATTGAATAGTCTCATGCCAAATGCCCAGCTCGATGATCATCGCCAATGGATTGATCGATTAGCTGCTATGGCCAGAACCCTGGTTTGGGTGGCCGTTTTCGTTCTCTTATTGGTGATAACAGCCATGGCTTTAGCGGTTGCCTTTGCAACGAGAGGCGCTATGGCAGGAAGCAAGCAGATCATTGATGTGCTGCATTTTGTTGGCGCAGAGGATCGCTTTATTGCAGCCCAATTTCAGAAGATTTTTTTGCGGCTGGGGCTGAAGGGTGGCATTCTAGGAGGGCTTCTTGCGGTCGTTTTGTTTGCAGCCTCCGCAGCTGTTTCCCATTTCTGGAACTTAAGCCCCGGCGGGGATCAGCTGGAGGCCATGTTTGGATCTTTTTCGCTTGGACTCAAGGGCTATGTTATAGTTTTTCTCATTGCGGCATCGATTGCTCTTTTGACAGGCTATATGTCGCGATTAGTCGTATTCAGGCATTTGAGCGGGCTTGAATGATTTGGGACTGCCATCAATGAGTCTTGTAATGGATGAGTCGGATCATGGATGAGGCTTGGAGTGATCTGGATTCGGATCAGGGTTCGAGCTGGCAATGGGCTTTTGTCCTGGCAGTCGTTTTGACTTTTCTTATCCCTTTTGTAGCAGGCTTTGTCTGGTTCGCGCGTCAGATATCCTATCAAGAGGTCGCTGAGGTTAAAAAAGCTGAAGGTATAATTGTTCTCACAGGTGGCGCGGACCGCGTTGCCGAGGGTCTCAAGATTCTGGCAGAGGGGAGCGCAGATCGTTTACTCATAACAGGTGTGAGCGTTGGAACATCTGCTAATGATATTGCCAAAAAATTCCCTGATTATCGTCAATCCATCGAATGTTGTGTCGAGCTGGGATATAAAGCACAAAATACTGCCGGTAATGCGGATGAAGCTCTGACGTGGATTAAAAATCATGGTCTGCACAAGTCGCTCATTATCGTCACCTCCAATTATCATATGCCGCGCACTCTAATTGAAATGAAGAGTCGCTTGGGCCAGATCGAGCTTAGTCCCTATCCTGTGATACCGGAGCGTTTGAAAGGCCGTTTCTGGTGGAATTCATTTGATATGAGCAAGCTTATTCTGGTTGAATATGTCAAATATGGCTTTGCCCAAATGAGATTGCTTGCAAGGGCGCCCGCCAAGCATTAACAAAAGACAGAGCGACAAAACGCCTGTGATGAGACGGAGTCATCTATTCCAATGCTTGTTATTAGATCGCTCGTCTTTAATACGCTTTTCTATCTTTATCTCATAGGCATTATGATTATTGGCCTGCCTGCTTTGATAATCGGGCGCCGCGCTATTCTCGTGCTCGCCAATTTCTGGAGTCGAGGCTCATTATGGCTGCTGCGAGTGATTTGCCATACGGATGTTGAATTTCGCGGAGTTGAACATATTCCAGCCGAGCCTTGTATCATTGCGGCGAAACATCAATCTTTGTGGGATGTGTTTGCCTTTCTGGGTTTCTTTTATGATTTCACGGTTATTTTGAAACGCGAATTGGCCTGGATTCCCTTGTTTGGCTGGTATGTGTTGCGGGCCGATCTGATTGCAATCAATCGCAG
>OMIJ01000224.1 GCA_900299065.1 Hyphomicrobiales bacterium | reverse complement strand
TCTTGTTTATGCCGGCGGACTGGTCGCCATTGGCCTGTTTACCGAGCGTGCCTATTGCCGCTTTCTGTGTCCCTTGGGCGGTGTACTCGCACTGCTTGATCGCCTGCATTTGATTGATCTGCTCAAGCGCCGTCCCGAATGTGGCAATCCCTGTCATTTATGTGAGCGCTCTTGCCCCGTGCGTGCGATTGAAAGCTCCGGCAAAATCGTCATGGCCGAATGTTTCCAATGCCTCGATTGTCAGGTTGAATATTACGATGACAAACGCTGCCCGCCCCTTGCGAAAGCGCGCAAACAGGCGAGCCCGAGTCGTGGCTTTAGGCCCTCCACCGGTCTGGAAGGGGCTTTGGCCAGTGTCCAGCAGGGGGGCAAGCCATGAGCGTGTCTCTTACCACAACAACGCCCTCTCATCCGTCGCGTCGGCGCGTTCTGCGTCTCGTCGCGGCTGCCGCAGGCCTGCCGATTGCCGCACTGGGCGTTCGCATGCTCTCGCCAAATTTGCAGGAATATAAATGGCAGGGTGAGGCAATGGGCGCTCTGGCAGATATGTCCATCTGGCATCAAGATCGGCATCAGGCGCAACGTATGATTGCTCATATCGAGGCCGAGATTTCCCGCTATCAAAACCTCTTCAGCCTGTTTGAAGAGGATAGCCAAATTTCAACACTCAATCGCACCGGCTCTCTCTCAAAGGCTGATCCTGACTTCATCGAATTAATGCAAGAGAGCCTCAAGCTGGGCGCGCTGACCAATGGGGCCTTCGATATCAGTGTGCAGCCTTTATGGAAATTATACGAAGCGCAATTCTGGTCCGAACAGGGCCAATTGCATACTCTTGATCAACGCGCGCATGACCTTGCACACTCTTTGGTTGATTATCGCAAGATTGAGATGGATGGACGACGCATCAGCTTTGCCACTCCCGGCATGGCCATCACGCTCAATGGTATAGCACAAGGCTTTGTGACAGATCGTGTGAGTGATCTGCTGCGTTTGGAGGGCTTTGAAACAGCGTTGATAGATCTGGGTGAAATGCGCGCGCTCGGTCATCACCCTAATGGCAGAGCTTGGCGTTTGGGCGTTAAAGATCCTGCTCATCCTGGCCAAATTTCCAGAACTTTGGAAGTTGCGGATATGGCGCTTGCGGTCTCTGGTGGTTATGGCACACTCTTTGAACCCAGTGGTCGCCATCATCACATCTTTGATCCTGCCAGTGGCTTGAGTGCTCAAAGATTAATGGATGCGGCGGTTCTGGCTAAACGTGCCACCCATGCAGACGGGCTTGCGACAGCTCTGTGTGTTACGGGTCAGGCAGGTGTCGAGCGTTTGTTAGCTGCTTATCCAGAGGCAAGCGCTTATATCACTCTTCAAGATGGTTCACGCCATCACATCACACAACAAGGTTCAATCGCCATCACTTAAAATGAAACACAGCTGATGGCAGAAGGGGAGGATATCATGGCAGGCAAACGCAAACGCGATGATGGACATTCCGCCGATCAGGCTGCAGGCAATGGTTTGCTCGATCGCAGATTGTTTTTGCGCTCAAGTCTTTTTGCCGGCGTGAGTGGTGCAGGCTTGGCGCCTTTGGCGGCGCAGGCCGAACCGCTCACTAATCCCAAATGGACTCTTGAGCCAGGCGCGCCCTTCAATGGCTATGGCAAGCCCTCGCGCTTTGAAGACAAGAATGTGCGCAATTATACGCCGCCTGCCAATCCTGCTACTTTTGGCATTGGGACAGCACGCACGCCGCATCATTTGCTCGATGGCATGATCACGCCAAATTCGCTTCATTTTGAGCGTTCGCACGGTGGCGTGCCTGACATTGATCCTGCGCAACATAAATTGGCCATTCACGGCCTAGTGAAGCGTCCTTTGGTCTTCACCGTTGAGGCTTTATCGCGTTACCCGATGACCTCGCGCATTTCTTTCATAGAATGCGGCGGCAATAGCGGCGGCTTGAGTGCGGCTCAAGCGACACCCAATAATGTACAAGGCCTGCATGGGCTCTTGTCTTGCGCCGAATGGACAGGCGTTAAATTATCAACCTTGCTTGATGAAGCAGGCATTGATCCTTCTGCCAAATGGATTTTGGCGGAGGGGGCTGACTCTGCCTCGGTTAGTCGCAGCATTCCTTTGGCAAAAGCTCTGGATGATTGCATCGTCTGTTTATATCAGAACGGCGAACGTATCCGCCCGGAGAATGGTTATCCCATTCGCCTGCTCGTGCCGGGCTATTCTGGCAATATGAACATCAAATGGCTGCGGCGGATCAAACTCGTCAATGCGCCTGTCATGACCAAGGATGAGACATCGAAATACACAATCCTATTGCCTACCGGCAAGGCATGGAAATTTGTCTTTCCACTTGAGGTCAAATCCATGATCACCAAGCCCTCGCCGGGGATCAATCTGCAAGGCAAAGGTATTTATGAAATCTCAGGCCTTGCCTGGTCAGGCAATGGGCGCATAACCAAGGTTGAAGTCTCAGCCGATGGAGGGCAATCTTGGACTCCGGCGCTTTTGCAGGATCCTGTTCTCTCCAAAGCCGTGACGCGCTTTCGTCTGCCGTGGAATTGGTCTGGCGCGCCAGCCGTTCTGCAAAGTCGCGCTACCGATGAGACGGGCATGGTGCAGCCCAGCCGCGCGCAAATCATTGCCGAGCGCGGTCTGCGCGGTGCCTATCATTTCAATGCAATCGCCAGCTGGAAAGTGGATGATAAGGGAGAGCTGACCAATGTCTTTGCTTAAATCCGCAACATTCTCTTTCGCCCTCGTTGTGAGCCTGTCTCATTTGGCGATGGCTGTGGATAGTCCCAATCTCGGCCAGCCTGTGAGCGAGGCCGATCTTGCAGCCTGGGACATCAGCATAGGCCCCGACGGCAAGGGCCTGCCTGCAGGCCAGGGCACAATCGCGCAAGGCGAGGTGGTTTATGCGGCCAAATGTCAGGCCTGCCATGGCGAGAAAGGGGCAGGGCGCCCCAATGATGCGCTTGTAGGTGGCTTTGATACTTTGGCCGGCGATAAGCCTGCCGTCAAAACCGTTGGGAGCTATTGGCCCTATCCAACCACCTTCTTCGATTATGTACGCCGTGCCATGCCGTGGAATGAACCCAAAAGCCTGACCAATGATGAGGTCTATGCTGTGGCGGCCTATGTGTTCAGCCTCAATGGGCTGATCAAGCCCGATGCAGTGATGAATGCGCAAACCCTACCGCAGGTTCAAATGCCCAATCGCGATGGCTTCGTTACTTTTCCGCGCACAGCAAAGATCGACTAAAAATCAGGATCGAGTAAACTGGACACTGACTCAAAGCCTCAGGGGCATGGAATGGGCAGGTTGCAGCTTTCGTTATTCAAAGGGTTTTTAGTTCTGGCTCTGGCTGGTCTGTCCCTTTTATCAGCAAAGGCAGCAGAGAATGCTGACAGCCAATTCAGCAGAGGGCTGAGTGCTTTTAACAGTGGCGATTACAGCGCTGCCATGCGTGCCTGGGAGCCATTGGCAGATTTGAATGATCCGCGCGCCGAGGCAGGTCTGGGCTTTATGTATCATCGCGGCCTCGGGGTTCCGGTGGATGGGGCTAAGGCTGCCCAATATTTGCTCAAAGCAGCCGAACAAGGTCAGCCGGAAGGTCAGCTCATGCTCGGTACGCTGTATTACTACGGCAAGGGTGTGCCACAATCCTATGTCCACGCTTATGCCTGGTGTGAATTAGCGCAGGGATTTGGCCAGCCGGATGCCTTTTTTTGTCGCGATGCAGCAATGGAATCTATGTCTCAGGAAGACATGCAAGAGGGTAATCGTATGGTCGTTGAGATGCGGGCCCGTATAAACCACCGCTAGAATATAGCCATTGATCGCAGTATTCTCCGATCGGATTTGTCATAAAATCAAATCAAAGTTGTTGCTGCGTTGCAGCAACCGCGCGCAATGTCAGCTTGCTGTTAAATCTTCATGGAACATTGCGCTAGTCATTGTCTCAGGCATTGAGTTCTGTTTCAGAGTGTGCTTGTTTATAGCTAAGTTCGAGTGAGCGGGAGTCGCCGTTAAATTTGCGGCTTCAATCAAGATTGGAGGAGGGCGGTCATGTCAGAACACGAATGTCATTCGGCATGCCAGGATGCGCATGAACATGCACCCGAAGGGAGCATGCGCGCAAACCGGCGTGATTTTATCAAGGGGGTGATCGCTTCAGGCGTTGCTGTCACTTCATCAGGCTATGTTATGGTGGGTCGCCCCGGCGATGCCCAGGCACAGGCTGCTGGAACAGTCGAGAGATTGGTGACTTTGAACGTCAATGGTCAGGATCGCCGTGTCGACGTTCTGCCGCAGGAAACTCTCGTGCAGACGCTGCGCTACAAGCTCAATCTGACGGGCGCGAAGATTGGTTGCGATCATTCTGAATGCGGCAATTGCACAGTTATGGTTGACGATGTGGCTGCTTATTCCTGCACCATGCTCACCCATCGCGTGCGCGGCAAGAAGATCACTACAGTTGAGGGCATTGCTGGCCCCAATGGTCAATTGCACAAAGTGCAAAAGGCAATGATTGACGAAATCGCTCCGCAATGCGGCTTCTGCACACCAGGTCAGGTGGTCACGGCTGTGGCTTTGTTGAAGGCCAATCCCAAGCCGACTGTGGACGAAGTTCGTGTAGCAATGTCGGGCAATATGTGCCGCTGCGGCGCTTATGATCATTATCTGAAGGCGGTCATGCGCGCTTCGAGGGAGGCTTGAAATGGCGAAGCTGATTGGTCAAAACTTTACCCCACTGGATATTGAGGCCAAAGTCACTGGCGCGGCCAAATATACCGAAGACTTCCGCGCGGAAGGCATGGTCTATTGCAAACTTCTGACCAGCCCTGTCCCGCATGCCAAGATCAAAAAGATCGACACTGCGGCTGCTCTCAAGATCAAGGGCGTTCTTGGTGTTTTGATGGCGGATGAAGTTCCGCAATTCCCGCCGCCCCAACCCCCGATTCTGGCTAAGGACGAAACCTTCTTCGTCGGTGAGCCGATTTTGGCTGTGGCCGCTGAAACGGAATTGCTCTGCGCCGAGGCAATTGAAGCGATCAAGATCGACTTCGAAATTCTCCCGCATGTGACGGATCCGCTCGAAAGCCTTTTCCCCGGTGGACCCAATGCGCGTTCAAATGCCAATGTCGCCGGCAACCAGATCAATATGCAGATTGCCAAATGGGATGCTGCAGATTTTGCTGCTGCTGGTGATGACAAACTGCCCATGGGTAAGCCGGCTGAAGAATGGAAATATGGCGACCTTGATGCTGGCTTCAAAGCATCGAAAGTGGTTCTCGATGAATCCTTCGTTGCTGGCGGCCACGCCCATCACAGCATGGAGCCGCGCTCAACCTTTGCCTATTGGCAGGGTGACAAATGCTTCCTGCATGTCTCCAACCAGAGCCATACAGCTGCTGTTCCCAACATCGCCCGCTTCGTCGGCATTCCGCCCGAAAATCTGGTGATGATTGCAGAATTCTGCGGCGGCGGCTTCGGCAGCAAGATCGGTGGCTATCCCAATATGGCCGTTGCCGCTCTCATGTCGAAGAAGTTGAAGCGTCCTGTGATGAACCGCCTGAACCGTGCTGATGAATATGCACTGGGCAGCGCGCGTCCGACTTTCCAGGGCCGTATTAAAATGGGCTTCCGTGAAGATGGTAAGCTGTTGGCTGCCGATCTCTATATCGTGCAGGAAAATGGCCCCTATCTCGGCGCTGGCGACTTCCGTTCGGCAGGCAATTGCTTGTCTATGGTCTATTCGCCTGTTGCTATGCGTTGGCGCGGTATTCCCGTGCTCACCAATACGCCGCCTGTCGGCGCTATGCGTGGCCCCGGTGAAAACCAGTTTACAGCTCTGGTCGAGCCCATGCTCGACAAGGCAGCGCGTCAGCTGGGCATTGATCGCGTCGCGATCCGCACCATGAACAATCCCAACAAGGACAGCAAGATTGGTGCTGACCAAGCTCCTGTCACGAGCGCCTTCCTCAAGGAAGCGGTAGAAAAGGGCGCTCAAATGTTCAATTGGGAAGAGCGCAAGAAAAAGTCAGGTCAACGCAAGGGCAGCAAGATCACAGGCGTTGGCGTTGGCCAGGGCTATCAT
>OMIJ01000223.1 GCA_900299065.1 Hyphomicrobiales bacterium | reverse complement strand
TCGCAAGATAGTGGCCGCAAACAGGCCTTTTTGATGGATCCCACTTTGCGTTATGGCGACATTGTTGTCACCGATACTGGATTGGAGGTCTTTGAAGGAAAGAGCTGGAAAGACCGCAGTCCCTTGCAATTCCGCCCCCTGCATCTGTCCACTTATCGTAATCGTAAGGATTTACAGCTCTTGCAAAAAGCGAGCGGCTTTCAGTCTGCACCCGAGAACCTTGAAACCGCCAGCAATATGCGCACCATTACGATCTCGGCGCAGCAGAAAACAAAAACGGTGCAACAAAATATCAGCCCGCCACAAGCGCGCAATGAAATCAAACCACGCCTTGAGGCCGTTCGGCCATCTCAAAGCATGAATGTTCAAACTGCTATTAATGCGCCAGCAAATAATAGCGTTTCAGCTACTACGACTGCACAAACCAGAAAACCAATTGCGCAGCAAAAGAAGATCAGACCAGAGGCCGAGTCGCCTGTCGCAGCCAATGTCTTTTTTCTGTTTCGATGAGAGGCAGCAAAGTTTGACGCACGCGCTTATGATAAGCATTGAGCCAGACTATCTCTTCAGTGCTTAACAAACGTTGATCAATCAGTCGCAGATCAATTGGCGCTAAAGTCAAAGTTTCAAAGCCAAGCATATCGCGCTCAGCGCCAGCAATTGTGCGCGGTTCAACGGCAATGAGATTTTCAATCCGAATGCCATAAGCGCCAGTCTTGTAATATCCAGGCTCATTAGACAAAATCATACCCGGCTCCAGCGCGACCGAAGCAACTTTGGAAATACGCTGCGGCCCCTCATGCACAGAGAGAAAAGCACCAACGCCATGTCCCGTGCCATGATCATAATCAAGACCCGCCTGCCATAAGGCCGCGCGTGCAAAGGAATCCAATTGTGTGCCGCTCGTGCCTTTGGGAAAGACAGCTCTAGCAATGGCAATATGACCCTTGAGCACGCGCGTGAAGCGATCTTTCATTTCAACACTGGGCTTACCCACGCAAAGCGTGCGCGTAATATCCGTTGTGCCATCTTCATATTGCGCGCCTGAATCCAGCAGGAAAAGACCTTTGCCAATCTTGCTATTGCTCGCCTGCGTCACACGATAATGCACAATCGCGCCATGTGCGCCTGCACCCGAAATTGTCGGAAAAGAAATCTCGCGTAGCAGACCAGTGTTGCGCCGATATGTCTCCAACGCCTTGACAGCATCAATCTCAGTCAGGGCATGAGATTGCACAGCCTCATCAAACCAAGCCAGAAAATTCACCATAGCCGCGCCATCGCGGATATGGGCAGCTCTGGCTCCGGCCAATTCTGCAGCAGATTTTTTGGCTTTCATCAGCGCAATGGGATCAGCGCCAACATCCGCCTGCCCGCCTGCATCGCTGAGCAATTGAATGAGACGCACTGGCGCGCTGACAGCGTCAAATCTGATCTTGCATTTGGCGCGGCCCAAAGCCTCCAGATCACCGATCAGATCATCGGGCGTAGCAATATGCGCCAAATGCGCCAGACCCTTGCGTACATTTACCGTAAGCTTCGCCTCATCCATATAGAGTCGAGCTGAGCCATCCTTATGGATGATCGCAAAACCCAAAGGCAGGGGTGTATGGGGCACATCATTGCCACGAATATTAAAAGCCCAAGCCATGGCATGGGGATCAGAGATTAATAATCCATCAAGTCCGGATAAGGATTTGGCAATACGCTTGAGCTTTGTTGCAGCATCAAGACCAGCGAATTTTTTCGGATAAAGCTGTATAGCTCCCATGGGCCGAAGAGGCCTATCCTGCCAGATTGCATCGATGAGGTTTTGCGATACTGCGACCAGAACGCCATCGGCCTTCGTCACAGCCCCGTCAAAGCGCTTCATCTGCGCCTGAGTGGTCAACCAGGGATCATAACCAAGCCGCGCGCCAGAATTGAGATTGTGCGTGATCCATTGCTCGGGAGAACATTCCGCCAAAGCAATCGGTGCAAAGACCTTTGTATCAACCTGATCGCACACTTGCAGCGTATAGCGCCCATCGACAAAGACGGCGGCTTTATCTTTCAGCACAATGGCAAGACCAGCAGAACCGGTAAATCCAGTGAGCCAGGCCAAACGCTCGGCACAGGCGGGCACATATTCATTCTGATGTTCATCCGCACGCGGTATGATGAAGCCATCCAAATTTTGCTGGACTAAATGCGCGCGCAACTGACGCACACGCTCAGCCCCTTTGGAAGGATCGGCAGTTTCGGTGAAAGATTGGAACAGGCTTTCGAACATAAGCCAGAATAATCTGACAATCAGAGCGATGCAAACGCCCTAAAATTTAAGGTTCAATCTAATGTGCGAGGCTCAATAAAGCGGGCGCGCAGCCGCCCCGCCCCGACGCATCAGCAAAGTAGCCCAGCCTTCCAGATCAATGCGCCGCGAAAGGGTAAGACCCTGTGCCGCATAGGCCGATAAAACGCCCGGTACATCGCGCGCCAGTAGACCCGAGAGCACAATATCCGCATCAAAGCTCGCCACACGTGCAATCGAGGGGGCCAGCAAGCGCAAGGGCTTGGCCAGAATATTGGCAAAGATCAAATCATAGGGCGCGCCTGAGCGCAGCGCGCCATGCTCAATGCCACGCGCCACAACCGGCAGCACATAGGGCGTGAGATGATTCAGCACCGCATTGGCCCGCGCCGCTTCCACCGCTATGGGATCTATATCGCCCGCATAAATGGTTTGATGCAAAGCACTCGCCGCCGCCAGCGCCAGCACGCCTGTGCCAGTGCCCACATCCAGCACGGAGCGAGGACGCCTTTGCTTTAATATAAAATCGAGCATCAACAAACAGCCGCGTGTCGTGCCATGATGGCCCGTGCCAAAGGCAAGTGCTGCTTCAATCTCCAGCGCCAGATCATTGGCCTTGACCTTGCCGCGATCATGCGAGCCATGCACCAGAAAACGCCCGGCACGCACTGGCGCAAGCCCCTCCAATGCCGATGCAATCCAGTCCTGCTCGGCAATGCGGGTAAATTCCAGTTTGGCCGCAACATCGGCGCCCGCGCTATTGGCGACAAGCTCGCGCACCCAATCCTCATCCGGCGCATCGCCAAAATAAACTTCGACGATCCAATCCTTGCTGGTCCAGTCCTTGGTATTAGGCTCAAGCTCAAAAGCCGAAGCCGCCGCCTCAGCCGGATCAAAAGTTTCGATGATGATATCCGCAATCAGACGCGCACTTGTTTCATCGCAGATGAGACGCATCATATGGGCGGCGTTATTGGGGGGCAGGCCTTCAAGCATAAGCGCCTCTAACATGCGCCAGCGCCTGTGTCACGCCAGGCATAGTGCCAAATTGAAAGACCTGATTGGTTTCAGCCATCAATGGCGCTAAAAAGCAGAATGATCCGATTTTTGCTCCCCCTTGCACTTCTGGCGCTGGCCTCGATCAGTCTTGCGCAGACATCCGCGCCCCAATCGCCTGCATCACCTGCCCTCACCTCCCCCCAATTAGAAGAAACGGATAAGGAGGCTCCCGAACTCGCCCTGCCATTGGAAAAATGGGGCGAGAGCAATCCAAATTGTCTGGAATGGACCAATCAATGCCAAATTTGCAGCCGCAAAGAGGGCTCAGCCCCTCAATGCTCCCTGCCCGGCATTGCCTGCCTGCCCGGGCCGCCAATGTGCAATGTGTACAAAGCCAAACCTTGAAAATTCCTCTCAGCGCTGGACAGCAAGGCCTCGGATCATGTAAATTGCTTTTATTGTCCCTCAGGACTCCAGATTAGAGGATTGCGTGGCCCATTCCGCCACATTGCCGATTGAAACGCAGACGGGCCACAAGCCACGCCTGATGCTCGGCTTTGGCGCAAACATATCTGGCGCAGTGCTCACGCAAGACCTCACCACAGAGCTTTCCAAGCTGCTTCTGCTTATTCGCCCCTGAGCGCCGTCCGGGCCATGCCTGGGCACTCAGGGGATAGCAAACATCTTCAAAGCTTTCTGCCCCAGCCCAAGTCCAGTCTGCTGCCGGGCCATTCATTCGAGGACCTTATGACTCAGCCTATTCAAAACCCTGTTCCACCCGCCGATGCCTCCAACAAGGATCGCGTCCTGATTTTCGACACCACATTGCGTGATGGCGAGCAATCCCCCGGCGCGACAATGACCTTTGAAGAAAAGCTGGAAGTCGCCGATATGCTCGATGCCTTGGGCGTTGATATTATCGAAGCCGGCTTCCCCATTGCCTCTGAAGGTGACTTTGAGGCCGTCGCGGCGATTGCTAAACGCGTCAAGCGCGCCAGTGTTGCTGGCCTCGCCAGAGCCGGTTTTAAAGACATTGACCGCTGCGCCGAAGCTTTGCGCCATGCCGTCAAGCCCCGCATTCATACCTTCATTTCGACCTCGCCGGTCCATATGAAATACAAGTTGCAAAAAACCGCTGAGGAAGTTTTGGCGCTCGTCACCCAGCAAGTGGAACGCGCGCGCAATCATGTGCCTGATGTGGAATGGTCGGCTGAGGATGGCACACGCACAGAATTGGATTTTCTGTGTCGCTGCGTAGAAGCTGCCATTCGCGCTGGCGCAACCACAATTAATATTCCCGATACTGTGGGCTATGCCGTGCCTGATGAATATGAGGCGCTCTTTCGCACTGTGCGCGAACGCGTGCCCAATTCTGACAAGGCGATCTTCTCTGTCCATTGCCACAATGATCTGGGCATGGCCGTAGCCAATACATTGGCAGGCCTGCGAGGTGGCGCACGCCAGATTGAATGCACAATCAATGGCATTGGCGAGCGCGCCGGCAATGCAGCGTTGGAAGAAGTGGTGATGGCGATCCGCACCAGAGCCGATGTTCTACCCTATCACAATGAGATTGATCCGCGCATGTTGACGCGCGCCTCCAAACTCGTCTCGGCGGTCACCTCATTTCCGGTGCAATATAATAAGGCCATTGTCGGACGTAATGCCTTTGCCCATGAAAGCGGCATTCATCAGGACGGCATGCTGAAAAATGCCCAGACTTATGAAATCATGACGCCAGAGAGCGTCGGCGTATCCAAGACCTCGCTAGTGATGGGCAAGCATTCGGGCCGCAATGCCTTTCGCACCAAACTCAAGGAAATGGGTTATGAATTGGGCGAGAATGCGCTGGAAGATGCATTCAATCGCTTCAAGGCTTTGGCCGACCGCAAAAAGATTGTCTATGACGATGACATTGAAGCCCTGGTGGATGACCAGATCGGCCATGCAGGCGAGCGCATCAAAGTGCAGGCTCTGACCGTGATCGCCGGCACGATGGGCCCACAAACCGCCACTCTGACCCTCGATATTGACGGCCATCACACCACACAACAAAGCATTGGCAATGGCCCTGTGGATGCCATTTTCAATGCGATACACGCTTTGGTGCCACACAAGGCCATGCTGGAGCTCTATCAGGTCCATGCCGTCACAGAAGGCACGGATGCCCAGGCCGAAGTCTCGATCCGCCTGACAGAGGATGGCCGCTCCGTCACCGCCAAAGGGGCAGATCCAGATACTTTGGTGGCCTCGGCACGAGCCTATGTGGCGGCACTGAACAAGCTGATGGACAAGCGCCATCAAGCCGCCACAACCCCTGTGACCGCGCGCCTCAAGCCCTGAGGCACTCTGACAGCAAGCAAGGGGATATCCACATACAAGGCTGGACAGCCCCGGGGTGGATTGCTATAGGACACACGCGCCGGGACCATGTCGTTGGACCCGGCGGTTTGTTTTGATGGGCGCATAGCTCAGTTGGTAGAGCAGCTGACTCTTAATCAGCGGGTCCTAGGTTCGAGCCCTAGTGCGCCCACCATCAAAATCAAATAAAATCAGACATATAGGCGCTATCTTGGACCGCCTCTTACTCCCTCTAAAAAGTTATAAACTGCTATAAACTC
>OMIJ01000222.1 GCA_900299065.1 Hyphomicrobiales bacterium | reverse complement strand
ATCTTAAGACAGGGATTGCTGTCATCAGCTTGATGGCCTGTTCTTTCACTCAGGCTCAGGCCTTTTCTTCTAATCCTGCTTTGGCTCAGCAGACTCTTCAATCCTCTCAGGAATTACTGGCCAAAGTCCAATATGATCCGCGCCACACTGCTTCCAAGAGAGATCGTGTGAGGACGAATGCGAGCGGCCTGATCATTCCTGTTCCGCGGGCCATGGGCCTGTTGCCGCCCGTTCCGCAACGCCCCACTCCTCGTCCACAAACTGTGCGTCGCAATATTGCTCCCGTGATTGCTGCGGGTGCGATTGGATTGGCAGCAGGCTCGGTAATTGCGCAGACCTACGCGCAACAACAAATGCGTCCCGTCCCGGTGCGCCACCCGCATCCGCGCCCTGTATACAGACCACAGCCAACTTATGTGCAACAGCCTGTCTATGCACCTCAGCCGACCTATGTGCCACAGCCTGTTTACAGACCTCAGCCGGTGTATCAGCCGCAGGTGGCTTATCACTCCTATCACTCATATCAGTCCTATCCGATCCGGCCTGTTTATGAGGAACAGACTGCAAGCTTGCGTCCGCAGCCCTGGAGCGAGGAATGGTATGAGAGCTGCTCACAGCGCTATCGGACATTCAATCCGCAAAATGGCACTTATCTGGCCTATGATGGCCAACGCTATTTCTGCCAGTAAATAATGGAAGCGCTCTCGGGTTAAAACCTGCGAGAGCGCTCCTTCTTAAGATATTCTCGGTTGAATGACCCGTAATCAGCCGTTGGCTTGCGCTTGCTTGGACAAAGGGGATAAAAGAACAGCAAAGAATACACGTAAGACGCGCCTGGCAAAGTCTTTGGCATGCGGCAGGATTGCAGGGAGTTTGCAGCATGAGTGAGGCAAAGCCTATTACGCCGGGCACAGAGGCCAATATCGTGAAAGCTGCACAGCCTGCTCTGCATGGCCGCTTGATTATTGATGCCATCAAATCTGCTGGGATTAATTATATACTCAGCGTGCCTGATCTGCACACAAGCCAGGGCCTGCTCAAACCCATTGCAGGTGATGCGGAACTCAATCTCATTCGGGTATGCAAAGAAGATGAGACTTTAGGCATTGCTGCTGGCCTCATGTATGGCCCCAATCGCCCTCTGATCCTCATCCAATATACGGGCTTTCTCTATGCGTTGAATTCCATCCGCGCTGTAGCGGTTGAGCATCGCCAACCTATCGTTTTGATGATTGGCTTGCTCAGCAAAGAACCCGGCATTGCGCCACAAGAATCCAAGAAATATGGCATTCGCATTGTTGAACCCATTCTGGATGTGATGGGCATTGAAAGATGTTTGATCGAGACAGATGATGATGTCGGGCTCATCACGCCTGCCATTGATCATGCCTTTGCAAACTCGCGCCCCTTGGCAATCCTGATTGGAGGCAAGCCCGCATGAGCCGGATGAACCGATTAGCGCTTCTGAAAATCCTCAAACAACACATCAGCAATGAGATTGTCGTCTCCACTTATTCGACTGCAACAGATTGGTCGAGCCTGAGCGAGCGCCCACTCAATTATTATTCCGTGGGTGCGATGGGGCTTGCCTCTTCGCATGGCTTGGGGTTAGCGCTGGCACGGCCAGAACGCAAGATCATTGTGCTGGATGGCGATGGCAGCCTTTTGATGAATTTGAGCACTTTGGTGACCATTGGCAAAGTCGCGCCGCGGAATTTCCTGCATTTCGTTTTCAAAAACGAAAGTTATGAAGCCAATGGTGGTCATCCCATTCCCAATAAGGATGTGGACTTTGAAGGACTGGCGCGTTCTGCCCGCTATAAACAGGCTGAAACAATCAAGGATCTTGATAGTTTTGCCGCGCGCCTCCCCCTATGGATGAAGCAGGATGGCCCAAGCTTTGTCTGCCTCGAAATCGAGCAAGGCCCGCTGGGACGGCGCGACTACAGCGACATTTACAAAGCTGCGCGCCGAGATGCGCTGCGCCAGGCGCTCGCTTCTGGCGCATAACCATTTGAAGCAGACAGACGCAGCTCAGGGCTTTTTGAAATTGGCTCGAAGATCCGATGATGTATTGACCAGAGCATGCAGGCTGCGGGCATAAGTGACAGCCGTATTAATATCTGCGCCCTGCGCCTGCATGGCATATTCCTTAACGCCAAAGACCGCCGGCCGTGAGGCCTTGAGCAGGCTTGCACATAAAGCCTCTGCTGCAGACTCCAATGCATCATGCGCGACGACCTCATTAACAAGGCCAAGAGCCATAGCGTGCTCGGCACTGATGATCTTTGATGTATAGACCAGATACATGATCGCCTTGAGTGAGAGCCGATCAATCAAGGAAGACATGACCATAGTTGGCATGATGTTATGGGCAAATTCCGGCACCTGAAAGCTTGCACGTTGTGACGCAATTGTAATGTCGGCGACAGCGGCAAGCGCGCAACCAAAACCAAAGGCCCTTCCCTGCACAAGGGCAATGACTGGCGCGGATGATTTTCTTACTGCCCCGTAAGCGCGAAAGACAATATCATGCATGATGCGCAACTGATGCGCATCGGGCAAGGGCTGGGGCGGCGGGCCAGAGGCCCTGCCCGTGCAGAAATCATCGCCCGCACCGCGTAGAATAATGCAGCGCGCTTCCTTCTCAGCTTCCAGAATGTCGCCAAGACGAATGGCCATTGCATCTGAAGCTGCATTGCCGCGCTCGGGCGCATTGAGTGTAATGTCGAGAATTTCACCGCGCCGTGCGATCAGAATATCTTCGCTCATTTCACTCCCCTGAGGCCGAAAACCATATCCTTTGCCTCTAGACCGGGACGCAAGAAAATACAATCCGCACGCAAGAGGAATTCAACGCGGACATCCAGCAATCACGCTCAGTTCTTTTGACTTGCGCATCAGATCGTCAAGGCTCTTTGGCGCATTAGCAGATCCCTTGGCCGGTGTGACGCCTTGCGCTTCAAGAAAACGGCTGATTTCGCGGGCGCTAACAGGTTGCAACCCGGCACTGAGTAGGCCCACCAGATTGCCCGATTGATCCAAAACAGGCCCGCCACCCTGCCCAGCGCGCAAGCTGGCCGAGATCTGGAAGAATTTTCCTTCATTGGTGCCACCATTCAAGGAAGTAACCGAAGCTTCACTAAAATTGCTGCGCGAGTCGACCACGCCTGAAAGAGGATAGCCAAAGACATAAATGCCCTCGCTCTGTCTGACATTGAGACGAAGCTCGCCCCAGATGGCCGGTTTGATCGCGGTGCGGACAAGAGCGAGATCCAAATCTATGTCTTGAGCAATCACGGAGCCAACAAAAGAAGGTTCTCCCGGGCGTGTCATCACGAGAATAGGACAGGTCGCAGCAAGACGCGCATTGGTCAGCACAAGCCCATCTGCAGATATGAACAGCCCCGTTCCTGCATTGACGGGTGAGCGATCCATTTCAGGATTAGGCTTTGCCACAGGCTCGATCGTGGAGCTGGCAGGGGCAGGCTTGTTGAGTGCTAATTGATAGCCCGCCTCGAGTAAATGCTTGGCAAGTGCTGTAGGAAAATCCAGATTTATCTCTTGTCCCTTCGGGCACAGGCCCTTGTCGAGCGGGACTTTGCAGTCGCTCAGAATCCAGTCCGATTCTTTATCATAATCTTTAAGCATACGCGCCCAGGCTTGCTCACCCTGACCAGCGCGGGCTTTGGCGCCGACCCAGGCTGCAAGATAACCATTATTATGCCCAAGCTCGGCATCTTTGGCCTCAGAATGTTCAAACATAGCGATCTGTTGCTTGAAATAATCCTGAAAACGAGCCTCTCCTGACAGATCTTTGAGTTCTGCAGACTTATATTTCCAGATCTGATGTGGCGCATAGGATTCTGCATAAGAGGCGTAAGTGTAGAGGAAAGATTGATCAACTGAGATTAACTCGCTCTCGCCATCGCCATCGAGATCGGAAAACATAAAGCCGGATCCATCGAGCATTGGCGCTTCAATCTTTGACCAGGAGCCATCTGGTTGAAGACCAGCAATCAAGGTCTGCGTGCAGCAATGTGCCCCGCCAGTGTATGTCGCAATGATGACTTGCGGAACGGAAACTGATTTATCTAGATACACGATCTTGACATAAGCATCATAATCTAAGTCGATATCGTCTTCATCCTCAAGATCGAACCGCAACACAGTCTTGCCTTGCTGAGCAATCTGAACAAACAAGGAGGTCTTGTTGTTTTTTCTCTGCGGACCTGCCGTTATACGCAGAGCGCCCGACTGAAGCGTCGCAGTCTTTTTTTTGTTGAATGTGCCCTCAGCCAAGATTGGTTTATCAGTCTGCCAGATGATGCGCTGATACCCATCGCCACGCGAGAACAACAAATCTTTGGGATAATCTCTCTGCTTGAGAAGCGCTTGTCTTGTCGCATTCTGATCGCGCACAGCGATCGGATCTTTGACAATGGCATACCAGCCATTATTGGCGAGCGCGACCTTGCCTTCGTAATAACGGGCAAGACCAATCGCTTCATTCAGATCAAGTCGGCTGGCCAGAACAATCCAGCGCAAATCTCCCTTTTGTGTGAGACCTTGAGCTAACAAAGAAGCCGGCATCATTAAAGCCAGAGCTAAAGCTGACCCAAGGAGTGAAAGGCAAAGCCGATGTAACACTGTGACCTCCCCAAATTGCCCTTAAGTATAGCAATATGTTTGAGGATTGCCACTCTGGGGCCAGAGGACAGCCCGGGCGTGCTGACTTAGGCAGCAGAGGCGCGCCGCAGCCCTCCAGCCTTTTCGATGAACCGCATAATGACATCAAGACCCTGACCGGTTTTCATATTGGTCATGACAAAGGGCCGCTCGCGTCTTTGTATACGCGCATCTCTCTCCATCACCTCAAGGCTGGCTCCGACATGGGGGGCAAGATCGGTTTTATTAATGACCAGAAGATCGGAGCGGGTAATGCCGGGACCTCCCTTACGTGGAATTTTTTCGCCGCCGGAGACATCAATGACATAAATGGTAATATCAGCGAGCTCGGGAGAGAAAGTCGCCGCAAGATTGTCCCCGCCTGATTCAATCAGGATCAAATCAAGATTCGGAAACGCTTTGCTCATCTGCTGAACTGCGGCAAGATTGATTGAGGCATCTTCACGAATAGCGGTATGGGGACAGCCCCCGGTCTCGACGCCCATAATGCGCTCAGGCGGCAAGGCCCCGGCATCGGTAAGAATACGCGCATCTTCCTTGGTGAAAATATCATTGGTAATGGCTGCAATATCATAAACACTTTGGAAATTTTTACACAAAAGTTCCATCAGCGCCGTCTTGCCAGATCCAACCGGTCCACCAATGCCAACGCGGAACGGTCCATTGTGATGATTTGTCATGAGCGAAACATCCTTGAATATTGAGTTTCATGTTGCATGGAGGCGATATCTGCACACAGCGAAAAACCGCCCAAATCTTCGAGCGAACTCTCGAGAGCCTCTTCAACCAGATTCTGCATCAGGGGCATGAGAACGTTAAGCAGTTTTTGTCCCTGCGTTTGACCAATCAGACTGAGCCGTGTTGCCGCAGACAGAAGATTACTGACATAGGACATGACGAAATGCGCAAGAACGGGCTTTAGCGTCAGACCATGCGCATATGTCGCAATCGCCACAGAGACCGGATAGGAAAGATCCTGAATCCGGTCAACAAGCTGCGGCAGATTTGGACTTGGCCAGGCATCCTGAATGGCTTTGATGAAGGCATTGCCCTGCGAGACTGTCTCCAAATGACGCTCGCGTGAGGCAGACAAGGCAATCGACAATTGATTGATGTCTTCCACCAAAGACTCATTGCCTTTTTGCATCGCCTGCCAACCTGCTGCGAGCAGCACAAGATCATTGCGCCCGGCGCCATGAGTGAGCAAAGTCTGGATCCAGTCGTGCAAATCCTGATCATTCTCAATAGCGCCAGAGGCAATCGCCCATTCAAGCCCATGACTATAGGCGAAAGATCCCACCGGAAAGGCAGGAGACAACCAAAGAAACAAAACCTGATCAGGCAGAGCTGTCATAAGGCGACTCAGAACATGAAATAGCGTTGTGCCATAGGCAGAACATCCGCCGGCTCACAGGTGAGTACACGCCCGTCAATGCTCACCTGATAGGTTTCAGGATCAACCTTGATAGAGGGTGTAGCCCCATTATGGATCATCGCAGATTTTGAGATTTGACCGCGTGTATTCTCGACAGCGACAAGCGATTTGCTAATGCGCAAATGCTGCGCCAATCCCTTGTCAAGCGAGGCTTGCGAGACAAAGGTAACAGATGACCGCGTGAGAGCGCCGCCAAAAGCTGCGAACATCGGCCTGTAATGGACCGGCTGAGGCGTTGGAATGGAGGCATTGGGATCACCCATAGGTGCGGCTGCAATCATGCCTGCCTTGAGGATGAGATCCGGTTTAACGCCAAAGAACGCCGGAGACCAAAGCACAAGATCTGCCATTTTGCCCGGCTCGATTGACCCGATGATCCGCGACACGCCATGGGCTATGGCCGGATTGATCGTATATTTGGCGATATAACGTTTAACCCGCGCATTATCATTATCTCCGTTTTCCTCAGCGAGCGGGCCGCGCTGGCGACGCATTTTATCAGCCGTCTGCCAAGTGCGGATGATGACTTCACCCACGCGGCCCATAGCTTGCGAGTCTGAACTCATCATGGATAGCGCACCCAGATCATGCAGAATATCTTCTGCTGCAATGGTTTCCTTGCGTATGCGCGATTCGGCAAAAGCCAGATCTTCTGGAATTGATGAATCAAGATGATGGCAGACCATCAGCATATCGAGATGTTCATCCAGAGTATTGCGCGTGAAGGGCCGCGTCGGATTGGTGGATGATGGTAATACATTTTCAAGGGAAGCGACGCTGATAATATCCGGGGCATGACCACCGCCCGCCCCTTCCGTATGGAAGGCGTGGATCGTGCGGCCCTTGAATGCGCGGATCGTATCCTGAACAAAGCCGCTCTCGTTCAATGTATCGGTATGGATCATCACCTGTATGTCATGATCATCGGCAACCGAAAGACAATTATCGATCGCCGCCGGTGTGGTGCCCCAATCCTCATGGAGCTTGAGCGCGCAAGCGCCGCCTTCAATCTGCTCAACCAGGCCCTTTGGTGTGGAAGCATTGCCTTTGCCGGCAAAGCCAAGATTCATGGGAAAGGCATCTGCGGCTTCAATCATTCGAGCGATATGCCAAGGACCGGGCGTGCAGGTCGTTGCAAATGTACCTGTCGCAGGCCCCGTCCCACCGCCCAGCATGGATGTAATGCCTGACATTAGAGCTTCTTCAATCTGCTGCGGGCAAATAAAATGAATGTGCGTATCAAAGCCACCAGCTGTGAGAATCTTGCCTTCTCCGGCGATGATTTCTGTGCCCGGTCCAATCAAAATATCGACGCCGGACTGAATTTCGGGATTGCCCGCTTTGCCGATTTTCGCAATGAGCCCATCGCGCAGACCAATATCGGCTTTGACGATACCCCAATGGTCGATCACAATCACATTTGTAATCACACTGTCCATAGCACCATCGGCACGCGTGGCCTGAGATTGACCCATGCCATCGCGGATGACTTTGCCGCCGCCAAATTTGACTTCCTCGCCATAGATTGTGAAGTCATTTTCAATCTCGATGCGCAAGGAGGTATCAGCCAGGCGCAACTTGTCCCCCGTGGTGGGACCAAACATATCTGCATAGGCAGTGCGTGAAATCTTGATTGTCATGCTTGCATCACCTCAGAGCTTGCCCATAATCGCTTGCTGAAAGCCAAAGACTTCGCGACGTCCTGACAGTGGAATGAGCGAGACTTGCCGCTTTTGCCCTGGCTCAAACCGAACTGCAGTTCCCGCAGCAATATCTAATCGCATGCCGCGCGCCTGATCGCGATCAAACTGCAAGGCTGTATTGGTTTCAAAGAAATGATAATGCGAGCCGACCTGTATGGGTCGATCTCCCGTATTGGCAACAGTTATGACAATTGCTTGGCGATCTGCATTCAAGGTGATGTCGCCTGCAAGTGGCATGATCTGTCCTGGAATCAGAGATGAGGCAGATTGCCGGATGGGCTGATGCACAGTGACCAGTTTTGTCCCATCAGGAAAAGTGGCTTCAATCTGAATATCGTGAATCATTTCAGCTATGCCATCCATCACCTGATCGGCACTCAACACATGAGCACCGGCCTCCATTAATTCAGCAACAGTTCGGCCATCGCGCGCCCCCTCGACTACAAAGTCTGTGATCAGTGCAATTGCCTCTGGATGATTCAGCTTCACACCTCGCTCAAGACGGCGACGCGCGACATTTGCAGCCATGGCGATGAGTAATTTGTCTTTCTCGCGCGGGGTCAAATTCATGTGACATGCCTCTGGATGATGAGTAAAAATTTGGACGCTTAATTCCACACGCGTGGCGCTTCGCACCCTCGCATGTGTCGAAGTAGATCAACAATGCTTCGCCGCAAAAGATCCGGCTGAGCAGACACCAGACGGATCAGCAGGAAACCATTCCATGCGCTGACCCCCCATAGGCAAGTTTGAAGATGTAAATGGGTTCTGACTGCCTCGCAGCGCTGTTCAGAATCCTGTGCTATATAAAGCAATGTTGCCATTGCTCTGGTGCCAGATCCTGCGGCCTTTCGATCAAGAATATGTGAGTCCTTCGTCTGCAAGCGTATGTCATCAGCAAAGATCAATGCGCCTTGACGATAGATCCGCCAACGATCTCGAAAGTCACATTGCACATCTGTTTCGCCCATAGCGAGGCGACCAAATAAAGTGGTCTCAAGTAAAGTCAGGCTGGAAAGTGCCTCCATATGCACATTGAGATTACGCTTCAGAGAGGATCCCTGAAACAAGATTGTCTCTTGTGGCAACCATTCCAAGCATGAATCTGCGCGTAGAATGAGATCAACATTGATCTGCGCCTGATCTATTTTGTCCTGACTTTGGGCGCGATAGACTTTTTCTGCGGCCTGGGTCGTCAGAATGACATGAGAGCGCGGGCCAGCTTCAAATGACATATGGGATTGATCGCCGCCAATTATGCCCCCGCCCGTATTGATGATAACAGCTTCACAGCCAATTTGCGTTTTTGGATAACGCAAGCGCAAGCCGCCAGCCTCATAGACCCGTCCAATCCTTGTGTGCAGACCTATTGCCGCAAATTCAGCCTTAAGCTCCCCGCGGGCTCTGGCATGATGAGGCACATTTCCAACAGGCTGTGCTTGAGTGTCAGACAGACATATAGGCGCGGACATCCTTCTCCACCATCGAAGCTTTGTCTCCGGCCATCACCACACTGCCACGATCCAGAACAGCAAAGTCATCAGCCAGATCGCGTGCGAACTCGAAGAATTGTTCCACAAGAACGATCGCCATATCCCCTTTGTCGCGAAGATATTCGATTGCGCGACCAATGTCCTTAATAATCGAAGGTTGAATGCCCTCTGTTGGCTCGTCGAGCACAAGTAATTTTGGCCTTGTGACGAGGGCCCGCGCAATGGCCAATTGTTGCTGCTGTCCACCGGATAAATCACCGCCTCTGCGACCCAGCATATCCTTCAGAACAGGAAATAGATCGAAGATTTCTTCCGGGACAAATGCTTCGGAGCGCTTGAGAGGCGCAAATCCGGTCTGCAAATTTTCATTGACTGTCAAGAGCGGGAAGATTTCACGCCCTTGCGGAACATAGGCAATGCCAAGTCTTGCCCTTTGATGCGGCTTTAAGGCAGCCAGATCAGCCCCATTCCACATGATCCGCCCGGCGCGGATTGGCTGGTGACCAATAATGGCCCGCAACAGCGAGGATTTACCCACGCCATTGCGACCCAGCACACTGGTAACGCGCCCTGCCCTTGCGTTTATGGACACTGAGCGCAAAGCCTGGGCCGCTCCATAATAAAGATCGATGGATTCAACATTCAGCATTTCAGCGCCCCAGATAGACTTCAATCACTCTTGGATCGGCGCTGACATGATCGAGCGCTCCCTCGGCTAAGACCGACCCTTCATGCAGGACGGTCACCTTCACATCCAACTCACGTACAAAGGTCATGTCATGCTCGACAACGACAACCGAATGATCGCGGGCAATTTCGCGCAGCAATTCGGCGGTTGTCAACGTCTCTGCATCCGTCATTCCGGCTACAGGCTCATCCACCAAAAGCAATTTTGGATCTTGCGCGAGCAACATGCCGATTTCCAGCCATTGCTTTTGACCATGAGAGAGATCTGATGCACTACGATGACGATGATCCTTCAGACGAATGGTGCTCAGCACTTCATCTATGCGCGTTCTTTGTTCCGGACCTGTCCGATTAAACAAAGCATCCAAAGGGGCGCGTGAGGCTTTGAGGGCCAGAAGTATATTGTCCTCGACCGTGTGACTTTCAAAGACAGTCGGCTTTTGAAATTTCCGGCCAATGCCCAATTCAGCAATCGAGGCCTCATCCATGGTTGAGAGATCGTGCGTGCCGGCAAAATAGACATCTCCCTCATCAGGCTTGGTCTTGCCTGTGATAATATCCATCATAGTGGTCTTGCCAGCGCCATTAGGGCCGATGATGGCGCGCATTTCTCCTGGTGCCAGCACAAGAGAGAGACCGCGCAGGGCCTTATAGCCATCAAAGGAAACGCTGATGCCGTCGAGATAGAGTAGAGAATTGGTCAAAGTGGGATTGAGATTGGTCATATGTCACTCCGCCGCTGCCGGCATATCTTTTGGACTGGGGGTTGGCGGCTTGGCGCTCTGACGCGCCATGAAGTCACTCAGCGTGCCGATAATACCCTTGGGCAGAAAGAGGGTGACGATGACAAACAAAGCGCCCAGAGCAAACAGCCAATATTCCGGCAAAGCACCGGTGAAATAGGTCTTGCCAAAACTTACAACGATCGCACCCAGAGCTGCTCCAACCAAGGTTCCGCGCCCGCCAACAGCGACCCAGATCACCGCCTCGATCGAATTGGCTGGTGCGAATTCACTTGGATTGATGATCCCGACTTGCGGGACGAATAATGCCCCCGCAACACCCGCCATAATGGCGGAAAAAGTGAATACGATGACTTTGAAGTTTTCAACGCGATAGCCCAAAAACCGTGTGCGGGATTCTGCATCGCGAATGGCTATGAGCACTTTACCAAATTTTGAAACAACAATGGCTCTTGCCAGTAAATAGCCGGAGGCAAGGGCTAAGGCACTCACCACACATAAGGACACACGCGTCTGATCAGACTGGACGGAATATCCCAGAATATCCTTGAAATCTGTAAGACCATTATTGCCGCCAAACCCCATATCATTACGAAAGAACGATAAGAGCAAAGCATAGGTCATCGCCTGAGTGATGATCGACAAATAAACACCAGTGACGCGTGAGCGAAACGCAAACCAGCCAAAAACAAAAGCCAGCAAACCCGGCACAGCGAGGATCATCAGAGCTGCATAGGGAAAATGTTGAAAGCCGTACCAGGTGATCGGTAATTCTTTCCAATTCAGAAAGACCATGAAGTCGGGCAGTTCAGCATTGGCATAGACACCTCGCGTGCCAATTTGGCG
The DNA here is from genome assembly GCA_900299065.1 of Hyphomicrobiales bacterium. GTDB lineage: Bacteria > Pseudomonadota > Alphaproteobacteria > Rhizobiales > Beijerinckiaceae > Terripilifer. The sequence continues at coordinate 8,188 of OMIJ01000222.1, read as the reverse complement.
CATCAGATACATGCCCATCGCATAGCCGCCCAGAGCAAAAAAGGCGCCGTGACCGAGCGAGAGAATGCCGCAATATCCCCAGACAAGATCAAGCGAGAGTGCCAGCAGCGCATAGCACAAATATTTGCCGAGCAAGGCGACTAGATAGGGCGGGATGTAGAAGGGCGATCCTTTGGGCACAATCAAAGCGCATATTGGAACGATCAGGACAAACAAGCCCAGCAGAGCCAGCATGATCATTCCGCGACGATCAATCAGATCATAGGATGTATGCACGTCAAGCCTCCACCGCGCGGCCCTTGAGGGCGAATAGACCTCGCGGTCGTTTCTGAATAAACATTATGATGAAGACAAGCATTACAATCTTGCCCAACACTGCACCGATGAAAGGCTCCAGCACTTTATTGGCAACACCAAGAGTCAAGGCTCCGACTAAAGTGCCCCAGAGATTGCCAACGCCGCCAAACACCACAACCATGAAAGAATCGATGATGTAGCTCTGCCCCAGATTGGGTGACACATTGTCAATCTGCGATAAGGCAACACCGGCCATGCCCGCTATGCCTGATCCCAGTGCAAAGGCCAGCGCATCAATCCGATTTGTATCTATGCCCATAGCAGAAGCCATTTTGCGGTTCTGTGTCACGGCGCGCATGCGCAAGCCAAAGGAAGTCGCACGTAACACAAGCTGGAGAATGGCAAAGACCATGAGCGCGAAAATAATAATCCACATCCGTCCGTAGGTGATGACAAGGCCGCCTAATTCAAAAGAACCTGCCATAAAAGAGGGCGCGCCAACCTCGCGATTATTCGCTCCAAAGATGGTTCTGACCGCTTGCTGAAGCACCAATGACAAACCGAATGTGGCGAGCAAGGTCTCGAGAGGGCGGCCATAGAGATAGCGAATAACCACGCGCTCGATCAGCATGCCTATGATCGCTGTCACCACAAAAGCTAAAGGTACGGCAATGAGCAGAGAATAATCGAACAAGGATGGTATTTTTGTTCTGATCAGATCCTGCACAACATAGGTCGTATAGGCGCCTATCATCACCATTTCGCCATGAGCCATATTGATAATGCCCATGACTCCAAAGGTGATCGCCAGACCAATAGCTGCCAGAAGAAGAACTGAGCCCAAGGACAATCCATACCAGATGTTCTGCACATTGCCCCATAAAGCGAGCGTGGCGCGGATCGATCCAATGCCCGATTCTGCCGCAGCCTTCATTGCGCCCTCGCTTGAGGCTGCAAGTTTGGAGAGAAGGCCCAGGGCATCCTGATCGCCACGCGCCTTAATAAGGTCAATCGCACTCAAGCGATCAGAGTCTGACGCTTGAGGATCAAGAGCCTGTATCGCGGCCCTCGCCGCCAATTGCATGCGCTTGACCTTTGCATCATTTTCTTTTTCGATCGCTTGTTGCAAAAGGTCCAATGTCGCCGGATCATGAGATTTATAGGCCGATTCAGCTGCTGCCAAACGTTTGGCGGGATCAGGAGACATTAAAGTTAAAGATCCCAAAGCGGCATCCAATGCCCGACGCACGGCATTATTGACACGCACTTTCTTGAGGTCATCGGCTTCAATTGCGTCCTCGATATGACCATCGATTGCTGCAATGAATTGCGACTCACTCTTTCGTATCAGCAAAGCCTTGCTTTCGGGATCAAACAGCAGGCGATCCCCTGCCAAAGCCTCCAGAATGGGTGCGGCCATGGGTAATCCTGAAACAGCCAAAGTATTGATGGTCTTTTCAGTATCGGCAAATTTATCGGTTGTGAAACCGGAGAGAAAGGCGTCCTGCTCATCCGCTCTGACTGCACCGGACAGAAAAAGCGACACGAGACTCATCACAATCAGTGCGGCGAGAAAGGCAAGAGCTTCGCTAAAGATTGAGAAAGTCGCAAACTGCGTTTTATGACTTGATATTGGGAGATTTCTCGATGGCTCGCCAGAGACCAACTCAAGTCGCTTGTTCATTTTATCCTCTTTAAAAAAATCCGGTGTCCCGGAGAGTCAGGAGGCGAAAACCGCCTCCTGACTTGCTTGCCAGCGACCACTCAGGCGCCGCCGCACTTTCCAGTTTTGATATTGAAATTGCCGCAATTGAGGGGCTTGCGCCAATCGGCAATCAGGTCCCGTGATCCTTCAAGATAGGGCGACCATTCTTGTGCCACGACGGTTCCGTCTGTTTCCCACACAGTGCTGATCTGGCCATTGGATTGGATTTCGCCAATCAGCACTGGCTTGGTGATGTGGTGGTTCGGCATCATGGTTGAATAACCGCCCGTTAAATTGGGAACGGCAATACCAATCATCGCATCAATCACAGCATCCGTGTCTATTGTTCCAGCCTTTTCGACAGCTTTCACCCACATATTGAAACCAATCACATGGGCTTCCATCGGATCATTGGTGGTACGCTTGGGATTTTTCGTAAAGGCCTTCCAACGGGCAATGAATGCCTTATTGGCCGGCGTATCTACAGATTGGAAATAATTCCACGCTGCCAAATGGCCAACCAGCGGCTTTGTATCAAGACCCGCAAGCTCTTCCTCACCGACTGAAAAGGCTACGACAGGAATATCTGTTGCCTTCACACCAGCATTTGCCAATTCCTTATAGAAGGGCACATTGGCATCGCCATTAATGGTAGAGACAACGGCTGTTTTCTTGCCCGAAGAGCCAAACTTCTTAATGTCCGCGACAATCGTTTGCCAATCGGAATGGCCGAAGGGTGTGTAGTTGATCATAATGTCTTCAGGCTTTACACCCTTGGACTTGAGATAGGCTTCAAGGATCTTGTTGGTCGTGCGCGGATAGACATAGTCTGTACCTGCAAGCACCCAACGCTTCACCTCACCACCATCCTTTGACATCAGATAGTCAACAGCGGGAATGGCTTGCTGATTAGGCGCGGCACCGGTGTAAAATACATTGCGTTGCGATTCTTCGCCTTCATATTGCACGGGGTAGAAAAGGATCGAATTCAACTCTTCAAACACTGGAAGCACAGATTTGCGCGAAACCGAGGTCCAGCACCCAAAAGTCGCCGCCACCTTATCTTTGGAAATCAGTTGACGGGCCTTTTCAGCAAATAATGGCCAATCAGAGGCGGGATCTACGACAACTGCTTCGAGCTTTTTGCCCAGCACGCCACCTTTCTTATTTTGATCCTCAATCAACATCAGCATGACATCTTTCAATGTCGTTTCACTGATGGCCATAGTGCCGGAGAGGGAATGCAGAATGCCGATCTTGATCGTATTGGCAGATTGCGCCAGCGCGCCGATCGATGACATTGTCATTGCTCCTGCAAAGGCTGCGCCTGAGGCAAGAAGCATATTGCGGCGGGTAAGAGACATGCAGCACTCCAATTTTTGGCCGGAAGTCCCGGCAAGTTGAATAAGTCCGGAGGGACACAAAGAGCAAAGCAACGGACGTGCCACGAGCATTGGAGAGCAATAAATGACTGTATTTATTAGAATAATCTCTGCGCTGCTGCGAAATAGTGCAGCCTAATTTTTGTGCATTATGAGGCGTTTATTTTGGCAATACGCCTCATCGCCTCCACTGAACACAATGACTGTATTAAAGAATGGGATGATACAAAGCGTCAGGTTTGAGACCAACCCTTCTATGGGTTAGGCATGGGTGGATATGAGCAGAGGCGCGACATGGATCTGGTCGGTATTGAATTGGGCGGCACGAAATGTATTTGCACCCTTGGCACTGACAGGGGCGATATTTTAGCCAGCTTGCGCGTGCCAACACGCAGAAATTCCGACGAGACCCTGCACGAGATTTCGACTGGTCTGCATGAGTTGATCAGGCAGCAGAAACAAACTGCATCATCCTTTGACCCCGTCGGACTGGGCATAGGCTCCTTTGGACCTCTGGACCTCAATCCCTCCTCTGCGGGCTTTGGATCTGTCACCGCAACACCCAAACCGGGCTGGTCTCACAAAAACATATTGCAGCCACTAAGCACGCAACTGCACTTACCCGCCACGATCACTACAGATGTCAATGCTGCAGCTTTGGCCGAAGGGAGATGGGGGGCAGCACAGGGGCTCGATCATTTCATCTATGTCACCATCGGCACTGGTATTGGCGCTGGAATTGTGTCGCAGGGGCATTTGCTCAATGGCCTGACTCATCCCGAAATCGGTCATATGCGTATTCCTGTCGCTCGGAATGGTCAGATGTCATCGGCAGGGTTTAAAGGGGTTTGTTCCTTTCATGACGATTGTCTGGAAGGATTGGCCAGTGGCCCGGCTATTGAAGCACGGACCGGTCTCAAAGGAAGCGAGATACAGAAGGATCATGTCATTTGGGAGGATGTGACGCAGGCATTGGCTTATATGTGCCATAACCTCACACTTATGTTTGCACCCCAACGCATTCTTTTAGGGGGTGGCCTAATCATGGGCCAGCCCCATTTGATCAATAGCGTGCAAGAGAAGTTTCTGCTCAGTCTCAATGATTATGCGCAATTGCCCCAGCTGATTGGCGACATCACGCATTATATTCAAAGGGCAGGCCTGGGTGATCAGGCCGGACCATTAGGAACATTAGCCTTGGCACAACAAGCTGCCCAACACAAAAGACTCTGAACCTGCAGAGAGCGGCTTCAAAACAACACGTCAGAATGCTGGCGGACCCAGGCCCAAATAAGCTGACAAAATATATTTGCATTCAGACCAAGAACTGATCTTGCAACGCTCCAGCCGACCATTCAGGGCATTGCGTAAGACGTAATCTCTGGACTCGCGAAAATAATTATAATGAAGTGCGCCCTCAATCATAAAAATCACTTCATTGCCAAAGCCGCGATCTTCGCAATGCCAATTGCGGGCATCGACGATCTGGCAATCATCAATATAGCGAATGATTTTGGTCTTGATCGGCAAATGATGTGGCTTGTCCGCCTCAAGGTCACGCCGCCCGGCCTCTTCCTCTGCGTCCAAGACATCCTTGATTGGCGTTGACAATAAGGTCTCTTCAAACAAAACCGTCTTTTGAGCAAGGTTGAGCTGATAGCTGAGAATTAATTCATCGCCATTGGGTCTGCGCCAGACATATTCGCGCTCATCAAACGCACAACCAGACAGTGGAGCCCACATGATCAAGAGCAAGGCTCGGGCCTTCAGGCGTCGCAGATTATTAAATTGAGAATATAATTGCGCCATGGCCCCGCCTGATATTTGAAATATCATAGACGAGAGCGGCATGATCAATCAAGAGAGCTGCCCTTGCCTGGACCAAGGATGCCAACCCTTGTCAAAGACGAGAGTTGAGCTGCCGCAAGAAAGATGCGTAATTGATGCAAAGTCATGCGCTCACCCCGATGAGCTTTCTCAAGAGATAAAATTTATCCCTCGCAATCTTATAGCGCGCTCAAGGATTGCCACAAAGCATCAGAACCCAGAGAGGCAAAATCCGCCTTTTGAAGCTATTAAGAACCAAATAAAAAAGGGTAAATGGTAATCTCTTGCTGTATTTTGTTGAATAGCGACAATATTGGCCAAGCTAGGGAGGCGAACATGATTCGCACATATATGCAGACATTCATAAGAGCCGGTCTGATCCTTGCGCCATGCCTGATCTCATCGCCTGTTGCTGCCAAGGATGTGATCACGGATGCGACAAGGTTTACAGTTCAAACCACAACGTCTGTCGAATATAGCTTTGGCGCTGATGTCAAAGGCACATCGCGCGGATCTGGGTTTCTGATCGACAGAGAGCGCGGCTGGATTGCGACCAATGCGCATGTGGTTCAACGCTCTCCCTCGCGTGTGCGTGTGAGTTTTAAAGAAACTCCCTATTATACCGTCGATAAGGTTTATATAGACTCACATCTTGATTTTGCGATTGTCAAAATCGATCCTGACAAAATACCGCCCAATGCTATTGCTGCTGAGCTTGCCTGCAAAAGCGCACCCAAGGCAGGCACCCAGGTTATTGCCTTTGGCCATCCCTGGGGGCTCGAATATACCGCCACTCGCGGCATTATCAGCGGAGTGAAGACTCTTAACAGTGTCGAACAATTGCAGACCGATGCAGCAATCAATCCGGGCAATTCGGGCGGCCCTTTGATCGAAGAAGAAACGGGACAGATTCTTGGCATTAATGCCTCTGGCCTGACGAATTCCGAAGGGCTCAATTTCGCTGTGCCCATTCCCCTTGCCTGCACAATCATTGATTTACTCAAAGCCGGGCGCGATCCTTCACCCCCCATTCTGCCTGCTGCGCTGGCTTTGACACTGGGGGATCGCGAATTGGTCGTGGCCGATATTGGTAAGGATTGGGCCGACAAGCTCAGCATTGGAGATCGCGTATTGAGCATTGATGGCGAGGTGAATGTTAAAAACCAGTCGCGTCTGTTTGATAAATTGCGCGGCAAGGATTTTGCGCCCATGCAGATCAAGAGAGGAACGCAAGAGCTCAGCGTCACCCTTGCCATACCGTCCAATAAAGACAAAGTGACTCGTAAAGGTATTTATGTCGCTGGCATGCTGATTGGGGTGAGCACGATTGCACTAGCGCCACAAAATGACATGTATGTGCAAATGGTCAATCGTGCGTCCATGGCTGAACAAGCGCAAATTCGCGAAGGTGATGTCATTCTCGCCATTGATGGCAAGCCAACAAGAAGCCATGAGGATTTAATGTCTGCCCTGACGGGGCGCGAGAATAAAGAAGTGGAAGTGATGATCAAAAGAGAACGCAGCCAGGCGCGTTATCGCTATGATTATTATGTACGTAAACTTGATATTGACAATCTTGTCGTTGTTGATGAAACAGGCGTGCGCAAATAAACCAAATTGAACGATTTTACTCGGACTTGAGCCTGACTGTGTCATGACAGCCAAGTTAAAACCCTTTAGGTTTCGAAAATCAAACGATTCGAAACCTTTAGACCAAGGGGCCGTGCATGAAGCACGAGAGCAGACACGATCATTCTTCATCTTCCAATTTGACCATTGCAGCCCTTGGTGTGGTCTATGGAGATATTGGCACCTCGCCGCTCTATGCTTTCAAGCAATCGATTGAAGCGATTGGCGGGCCAAGCCAGACCAATATTCTGGCCATTTTATCGCTGATGATCTGGTCGTTGATCATGGTGGTGACGATCAAATATGTATTTGTCATTCTCAGAGCTAATAATAATGGCGAAGGCGGCACGATTGCTTTGACATCGATTGCGCTGGGCTTGGTCCATAGCGACAAGAGCAAATGGATCGTGCTGGCTATGGGTCTGTTTGGCATTTCCATGTTCTATGGCGATTCCATTATCACACCGGCCATTTCTGTTTTGAGCGCGATTGAGGGGTTAAAAATTGCCGCGCCCAAACTGGAGAGCTTTATCATCCCCATTACAATGGTGATCATTGCAGGATTTTTTGCGATCCAGAAATTTGGCACGGGTACGATCGGTAAATTCTTTGGTCCGATCATGATCGTCTGGTTTGTCACAATCGGACTTTTGGGTCTGGCCTCAGTGATCACAAATCCGCAAGTCCTGATGGCAATCAATCCGGCCTATGGAATAGGCTTTCTGATGGATCATCCTGCCATTGGTTTTGCTGCTCTGGGCGCTGTTGTCTTATCCGTGACTGGTGGCGAAGCGCTTTATGCCGATATGGGCCATTTTGGTATTATGCCTATTCGCAGAACATGGTTCTGGGTGGTCTTACCAGCTTTGGTTCTCAATTACGCTGGTCAAGGGGCTTTATTGCTGGCGCATCCCGAAGCCCTCGAGAGCCCCTTTTACCTGCTGGCCCCTTCGTCAGATGTGGTTCAACTCTCGCTCATCGTTTTGGCTGCCATGGCAACTATCATTGCTTCGCAAGCAGTGATTTCGGGTGCGTTTTCACTAACCAATCAGGCTGTGCAGCTGGGATATATTCCCCGCATGAAAATCAAACACACATCATCTGAAGAGGTGGGACAGGTCTATGTCAATTACGTGAACCTCTTCCTGTTCATTTGCGTTGAGCTGCTGGTCGTCTCTTTCCGCTCTTCCGATGCACTGGCCAATGCCTATGGAATTGCCGTAACCGGTTCGATGGCGATTGATACCATGCTCGGCTATCTGGTCATTGTTAAAAAAGAACATTGGAATCCCTATTTGGCGCTTCCGCTGTTTCTGTCTTTTCTGGTGATTGATCTGGGCCTGTCTCT
>OMIJ01000221.1 GCA_900299065.1 Hyphomicrobiales bacterium | reverse complement strand
TGTGGGGGCGAGGGATTAAAAAAATCCCAAGCCAAATGGTTGACTTCGCCCCCTCCCAACCCCACAAATGAGAGGACCCCTGAACAGACCTGATCGTGATCAGGTCCGGGGGATTACCATTTCGTCCTACATTCGAGGGATTAAAGACATGGCTTCGCTCAAGGGCAGCAAGACCGAACAGAATTTGAAAGACGCTTTTGCGGGTGAATCGCAGGCCAACCGCCGTTACCTCTATTTCGCCCAGAAGGCGGATGTGGAAGGCTATAATGACGTGGCAACCGTGTTCCGCTCCACGGCAGAGGGCGAAACGGGCCATGCGCATGGCCATCTAGAATTCCTCGAGGCTGTTGGCGATCCCGCCACAGGCCTGCCCATCGGCCCCACAGCCAAGAATCTGGCTTCGGCAGTCGCTGGCGAGACACATGAATATACCGATATGTATCCTGGCATGGCCCGTTCGGCTCGCGAGGAAGGCTTCGAAGAAATCGCAGATTGGTTCGAGACACTCGCCAAGGCCGAGCGTTCTCACGCTGGTCGCTTCCAGCGCGCTCTGGACGAAATCAAGTAATCATCTCGCTCAAGAGATTTGACTTCCGGCCGGCTTGTCCGGCCGGAAGCGTTTTATTGCTAGAACTTTGACCACTGAATGCCAGTCAGATCATGGTCTGCTCTGCCGCTCAAAATGGGCTTGGCGCTAATTGGCTTCAGCAGAACTTTGCAAGGAGAGCACAGTGAGAGAAGGCGGCCTTGATGCACCCACACGCCATCCGATTGATTGGGAAAATCCTGATTTTTACGATGAAGCGAAATTGGATGAAGAATTGCGCCGTGTCTTCGACATCTGCCATGGCTGTCGGCGTTGCTTCAATCTGTGCGATTCCTTCCCGCGTTTGTTTGATCTGGTCGATGAGTCAAAGACCGGCGAATTAGATTCTGTTTCGAGCGCAGATTTCGGCCCCGTCATTGAGGCCTGCACATTGTGCGACATGTGCTACATGACCAAATGCCCCTATGTGCCGCCGCATGAATTCAATCTCGATTTTCCCCATCTGATGCTGCGTGCCAGAGCCATTGAGGCGCGTAAGGGCAAAGTGCCCATGTCTGATCATGAATTGGCCAAGACAGATCGCAACGGCAAGCTGGCATCCTTGGTCGCCCCCATTGCCAATTGGTCAACCAAGACAGGCAATGGCTTGACACGTCCGATTTTGGAAAAGGTTGCTGGCCTGCATCGTGAGGCAGAATTACCAAAATATGCCGCAGTCAGCCTTGAGCGCCGCTCGGATGTGTTCCCGCCCAAGGTCAATGACAAGGCTCCGGCCTTTGGCCGCAAAGCGGTAATCTATGCCACTTGCTTCAACAATTATAATGATCCTGATGTCGGTCTGGCGGCGCGTGCGGTTCTTGCCAAAAATGGTGTCGAGACTGAAGTTCTGCACCCGCATTGCTGTGGCATGCCTATGCTTGAGCAGGGGCATATTGGCGAAGTTGCCAAAAACGCCCGATTGGTGGCTCAAACTTTTCGTCCCTGGATTGAAAAGGGTTATGACATTATCGCGCTCGTGCCCTCTTGCGCTTTAATGCTCAAATTTGAATGGTCGCTCATTCTGCCCAAGGATGAGGATGTCAAATTGCTCGCCAAGGCCACTTTCGACTTGAGCGAATATATCGTCGATATTGCCAAAAAAGAAGGCCTGGCCCCCGGCCTTGAGGCTATTCCTGGCGGCGTGTCTTTGCATATCGCCTGCCATTCAAGAGCTCAGAATATGGGGCAGAAGGCGACTGAAATGCTCAAACTTCTGCCTGAAGCAGATGTGCAGGTGATGGAGCGTTGCTCTGGTCATGGCGGAGCCTGGGGCTTCCGTAAGGATAATTTCGAAACGGGCATGACAGTGGGTAAGCCCGTTTTCCGTCAGGTTGCGGAATCCGGTAAGGCCTTTGTGACCTCTGAATGTCCACTCGCGGGTGTCCATATCCAGCAGGGCGTTGAACGGCTTGGTAAAGAACAGGCCAAACCGCAATTGCTGAGTCATCCAATTCAGCTCTTCGCACGTGCTTATGGTATTGAGATATAGAGTGAGGAGATCTCGCTGTGACCAGTAAACATGAACTGACCGTTGCCGATATTATGCCCATGGCTGAATATGGTAAGGTACGTGTCGAAACACGTCGACGCATTTCTGCGCAAAAGCGCAATCGTCGTGTGCAAGTTGGCCCTCATGTCACCTTTTATTTCGAGAATTTCGAGACCATGTGGCTGCAAGTGCATGAAATGGTCTATATCGAAAAGGGTGGGGCAGAGCAGGTTCCCGAAGAATTGGCCGCTTATAATCCGCTGATCCCCAAAGGTTCGGAATTGACCGCGACATTCATGATCGAGATTGATGATCCCAAATTTAGAGCCAATGTTTTGGCTCGTCTGGGCGGCATTGAGGATACAGCCTTCATCACTATTGGGGGCGAGAAGATTAACGCCCTTGCTGAGGCCGATCAGGATCGCACGACAAGCGAAGGCAAGGCGTCTTCCGTGCAATTTGTGCATTTCCCCTTCACGCCAGCCCAGATTGCTTCTTTCCGCCAGCCCGGTGCGCAGGTGATCCTTGGACTGTCCCATGCCAATTACAATCACATGGCAGTTTTGCCTGAAGAGGTGCGCATAGCCCTTGCGGCTGATTTCGACTGAGTGGGTTAATCCCACCAGTTCTGTTTTGTCGAATAGACTGCGCTTGAGCAAGGTGGACTTGGCTTTACGCAAAGTCTAGAAAGCGCTATGGCGCAGGTTAAAACACCCATGTTGATTGGACGAATGGCGTTTTCATTAAACGCCATTCTCATCTTGCATGCTTGTTTCTGGATTTCTCTTGCTCTTCTCATGGAAGGCTCGATCCGGCTTGATGTCGCAGAAGGCATCATTGGCGGGCCTGAATGGCAAATCTCCTATCTGCGTCATCCGCCCTTCTCGACTTGGCTAACAGGTTTGACCTGGCGATTTGGCTCTCTGCGGTATTTCGCTCTTTTTGCATTGGGCCAGATTCTCATGCTCTCTGGTCTTGTAGTGATTGTCAGGCTGCTGCGCAAAACCGATAATGAACAGGGCATATGGCCTGTAGCGCTGGCGTTTTTATTGCTGCCATTTGCCACTTACATTCCCTTTCAGGTCAATCACAATCTTGGGGTGACACCGTTTTGGGCGCTGACATTGCTTGTGGCTTGGTTCGCCTTTGAGCATGGATTGAAACGCCATTGGGTCCTCTTTGGTCTTGTGGTGGGACTTGGGGTCTGGGCTAAATATGCAATCTTCCATCTCGTCGCGCCTCTGGGAATATTGTTCTTATGTGTGCCCTCATGGCGCGCGCAATTGCGCACATCCGGTCCCTGGCTTGCAACTCTCGTGGGGCTGGCAATCATCCTTCCGCATCTGACAGATAGTCAGACCAAAGGCGCCTCGACCATTTCATTTGCGCTGCGCGCAGAAGGAGGAAGTCTGCCAAAGCGTTTGGCCTATATGGGAGAATTTGCGATTGATGCGCTGCTTTATAATTTGCTGATGTTGGCTATTGTCTGCTTGCTCTTGGGCTGGAGCAATGTGCGAGCGGGCGTCAGGCGATTTATCGATAATCTTCCAATCTCGCGCTTTGATTTGTTTGTCGCAATAGCGGCTTTAGGGCCCATTGTGTTGATCATGATCTTTGCGCCGCTGGGCATACGCCCGCGTCTGCTGTGGCTCACGCCAATCTCAATGTCCTTTGTGCTGTTATGGGGACGCATAGCTAATCTTGCGCCTCAACCGCTCTCCTTAAGGAAACTGAATCTTTGGGCTCCTGCCACCCTTTGTCTGGGTCTGATTTATGTTATCGTGCGACTGGTCGCGCCGCTCACATCCAATCCGCCCATGTATCCCGATATTGATGGCCCGGGACTGGCGCTTATGGCGCAAGAAAAATGGAACCAGAGCCAGCCCGGCCCGATTCCCTATATTGTCAGTTTTGGCAATCAGAGAGGCCGTCAGGCCGCAGGCTCAATTGCCTTTGATCTGCCCTATCGGGTCAAAGTGCTGGAGAATAATTCGACGCTTGATTCTCCTTGGATCAATCTTGAAGACGTCAAACGCCGGGGGGCTTTGGTGATCTCCACACGCGAGATTGCGCCCGATGAATTGGTGGCTGGTCAGGCTATAATCGCAATTGAAAGACGTCAGCGCCCTCTCAGAGGGGGGCTGAAAGATCCATTTGGACTCATTATGGGCATTGTGCCCGCAGCCAAGCCCTAAAACAGTCAAATATGAGAGTTTGAGGCCTGTTTTGCTTCACTCACTATATTGTCCATAGCCCCCGGAATGTGCTTTGATCAGGCCAATAGCTTGGGAGGACATCATGCAATCATCACGTTTGGGTCTTTGGGCGACTTTTGCCTTAGGTGCGGTCCTCTGGACTTCAAATCTCGCTCAGGCGCAGGCCCCCTCCTGGGCGAGTGCCGAGCAGATCGCCGCCGCCAAATCGGAAGGTGAGCTGACCGTCTATGGCTCGATGAATGAGCAAGAGGCATTGCCTCTGTGGAAATTGTTTGAGGAATCCACCGGTCTTAAAGTCAATTATGTGCGCTCATCTGATACGGGCCTTCTCAGCCGCATCGCTCTGGAAGCAAGAGCCCAGCAAAAGACCTGGGATATTGTAGTGACCACTGCAGTGAGTAAATTGCCTGCTGAATTTTTAGCACCCATAGACCTGCCAGGCGCCAAGCAAATCATCCCGCAGGCAATTGATCCGGCCAAGCGCTGGCATGGTGTTTATGCCAATTACAATTCGCCCGCCTATAACACCAAGCTGATTAGCGCTGATCAATTACCAAAAACCTATGAGGATTTTCTCAAACATCCCGAATGGGCTGGCAAAGTCGGCATGGACCCCAATGACTCCCAATGGGTCTATGCAATGTTTCAATATTATGGCGAAGAGAGAGCCCGCAAGCTGATTAAGGATCTCGTGCAGACTTTGAAGCCCGTGCATGTAGATGGCCATTTGGCATTGGCCCGTGCCATTGGTCTTGGTGAATATGCCATCACATTGAACAATTATTCTAATCTCACCATCAATGTGAAATTGGCGGGCGGCCCCACCGACTATTGGGGCATGGATCCGATGGCTATTTTCTTTGGCCAAATGGGGGTGAGTGTGCGCGCGGCTCATCCAAAGGCTGCTTTGCTTGCTGCAAACTTCCTGATCAGCAAGGAAGCACAGACACAAATGACCACGCAGGGTCGTTTGCCCGTGCGCCCCGATGTGACACCCAATCCCCCTGATGCCCTGTCTCTTATACACATCTCCGAGCCCACGAGACGCTACGCTATCTCGTATGCCGTCTTCTG
>OMIJ01000220.1 GCA_900299065.1 Hyphomicrobiales bacterium | reverse complement strand
TGTGTATAAGAGACAGACCCAAACCCAACCTGTGAAGTGATTAGCCATTGAGCCGTAAGGAATAAAAGGTAATTCAAGTTTTATTTGACCTGTGCCAGCGTTCGTGTGGCGAGTTTGAACAAGGGCCGACCGGAAAGCCCGCCGGCTTCTTGTCGATCTGCCGAGCGCAAATGATCGGGGCGCGTGATCGTCGTGTTAGAGATGATCATGCCGTCTATTTTGCGCTGGCGTACCACTTTCACAATATCGTCGAGATCTTCCAGACTCAGATCGGGCGCAATTTTCAAGAGTACGGGCTTGCGACCAAATCTAGGGCTCATTTCATCGCGGCAGGCAAGCACGCGGACCAGCAGATCATCGAGCGCCGCAGCTTGCTGAAGATCGCGCAGACCCGGCGTATTGGGCGACGAAATATTAATCGTAAAATAAGAGGCTAGATCAGCAAAAGCGCGAATGCCCTCGACATAATCCGCGGTGCGATCAGCCGCATCCTTGTTCGCCCCCACATTTATACCAACAACGCCATTTTGATGTGGACGTGCGCTCAAGCGCGCATGCACGGCGCTATGGCCCTGGCTGTTAAAGCCAAAGCGATTGATCACGCCCAAATCTTCGCTCAGGCGAAATAGCCGCGGCTTGGGATTGCCCGGCTGCGGGCGGGGTGTGATCGTGCCAACTTCGGTGAAACCAAAGCCCATCTGCAAAAGCGGGTCCGGTACTTCGCCATGCTTGTCAAAGCCAGCCGCCATGCCAATGGGATTAGGAAATCTCAGCCCAAAGGCCTCTAGTCCAAGACGCGGATCATCGGGGTCAGGCCTTGCTTGTGGAAGAAAATGCAGGGCTTTGATCGTCGCGCCATGGGCGAGTTCCGGATCAATCCCCATCAGAACGGGGCGGGCGAGATCAAACAACAGACTCATGGCAGCAATCCATCAAAATCATGTGTGCCATCGCTGCGCATGGGAATGTCTTTGGCCCAAGCTGCCAATCTTGTTGCAAGCGGTGAATAAAGATGTGGAAAAAGTGCCCCGCCGCGCGAGGGTTCCCATTTGAGTTGCGGGCCCAAATGCTCAGCGTCAATGGCAATAAGCAAAAGATCGCTTTGGTTGCGAAAATGCTTATCCGCCGTTTCTCGGACCTGCTCGCCAGTGGAGAAATGAATGAATCCATCAGTAAGATCAACGGGTGCGCCATCAAATTGGCCCTTGGCTCGCGCCTCCTCCCACAAGCTTGCAGGGGCGATTTTATAGATCAAAGCCAAGCTGGACTCCTGAAGGGCTGATGAAGACTGGCTGCAACCTAATCGCCACGACACAGGGCGACAAGTCGCGCGGGCTTGTTGCCTTTTTCAAAAAGGTATATTTACCTAAATAGGAAGAATATCTGCGTGTGAGCCCCCATGACCGACAACGCCCAGTCTGCCGCTTCAGCATCTTTAACCCATGAACAGGTCTGGAATGCCATTGATGCTTTGGCAGCGCGCCATGATCTCACACCATCGGGGCTGGCGAAAAAGGGCGGGCTTGATCCAACCACATTCAACAAATCCAAGCGCCTGTCGGCAGATCAACGCCAGCGCTGGCCCTCCACCGAATCCATTGCCAAAGTACTCGATGCCACAGGCTCTTCGCTTGATGAATTTCTCGGGCTCTTACTGTCGGGCGAGCCAGCCAAGCGCCGTCATATTCCACTCATTGGTCTCGCGCAGGCCGGATCAGGCGGCTTTTTTGATGATGGCGGCTATCCCGTTGGCTCAGGCTGGGATGAGGTGAGTTTTCCCGATGTGCAGGATGAGCATGCCTATGCTTTGGAGATATCCGGCGAATCCATGCTGCCTTTGTTTCGCGATGGCGATATCATCATTGTCTCTCCTGCTGCTGCTGTGCGCAGGGGAGATCGGGTCGTGGTCAAGACAATGGAAGGCGAGGTTCTCGCCAAGGAATTAAAGCGCCGTACCGCGCGCACGATTGAACTTAAATCTCTCAATCCCGAGCATGAAGATCGTATCTTCAATGAAGATCAGATTGCCTGGATGGCGCGGATCATGTGGTCGAGTCAGTAAGTAAGAGCCATAATCCGCGCAGAACATAAATCAGGCTTAAGGCCCAGATCAAAAATCGTGTGCCTTTACGAAAATTCGCATCACTCATGCGGTTGAGCACGCCTGCGGCAGCTGATCCGCCTGCAAAGGTGATGAGAATATAAATCCCCAACAACGACCATGGGATCTGTTCATCCGCTTGAAGGGCCGCAAGCCCAAAATAAAAAAAGCGCCCAGCTTGCGCAAATAATTGCATAATGGCTTTGGTGGCTACTGTGACATGGCGATTGAGCGTGCTTTTTTGAAAAAACGCATCAAGCACATTGCCGCCGGCACTAAAGCTGATTTGCAAAGTCATGACAATCAGACCCGAGATGAAGGGCATGCCCTTGCGTTCAATGCTCGGTGTCAATCGTTTTGGCATAAGATCAGCAATTAAGGGTGTCAGACCAAGGCCCAGATAGACCACGGGCTTGGAGGGATAGAAGGAGACAAACAGCATGATGATATAAGCAATCACCGAGCCTATGAGATAATGCAGCGTAATCGGCCAATGCACATGCTTGCGCCATAAAAATCCGCGCCACGCTCCAGATGTAAACATCAATGCAGAAAACAGGGTCATGCCAGCACTCACCGGCATATAGATCAGCGCCACAGCGAGAATGAGCTGACCACCAACCATGCCAAAAACGCCAGAGACAAAAGTGCCGATGAAAACCGTCAGGCCGATGATGAGGCTGGCAAGACTAGTCATGTGCAGAACTAATCATGTTTGAGGGGTGAAATAATTGACCAGCACACGTTCATAAATGGCTGCCAGACGGGCAAAATCAGGAACAGGAACGCGCTCATCCACCATATGCATGGTCTGGCCGACCAGACCAAATTCAACCACTTCGCAATAGGATTTGATAAAGCGCGCATCTGATGTGCCGCCCGTTGTGGAGAGAACAGGTTTGCGGCCTGTTTCCGCTTCAATGGCTTTGGCAATCATCCCCACAAAGGGTCCGGGCTTGGTGAGAAAGGCCAGAGCATTGGTTGGATCAAAGCTCAATGTGTAATTGGCTTTGCCAGCTGCAGCTGCCACGCGTTGACGTATCTGCACGGCCAGACTCTCTGGCGTCCATAAATCATTAAAGCGAATGTTAAAACGCGTGCGCGCTTCAGCCGGGATCACATTGGTTGCAGGATTGCCCACATCAATGCTGGTAAATTCAAGATTGGAGGGATCGAAATGCTCCGTGCCCTGATCAAGCGGGCTCGCCAGCACATGCGACATAATGCGCAAAATATGATGGATCGGATTGTCAGCCAGATGCGGATAACCCACATGGCCTTGCCGTCCGTGAATGACAAGACCACCAGAGAGCGAGCCGCGCCGACCAATCTTGATCATATCGCCCAAATGATCAGGATTCGTGGGCTCGCCCAAAATGCAATGATCAAAACGCTCGCCC
>OMIJ01000219.1 GCA_900299065.1 Hyphomicrobiales bacterium | reverse complement strand
GGACTGATTGCCTTCAACATGATCATGGGGCAGGTGACAGCACCGATTTTGCGTCTGTCGCAATTGTGGCAGGATTTACAACAGGTGTTGATGTCGGTGGATCGGGTTGGCGATATTTTGCGCAGCCCAACCGAAGGCGAGCGTTTTGAAAGCATGTCCCTGCCACAGATCAAGGGCGATATCGCTTTAAAGGGCGTATCGTTTCGCTATCATCCTGAAGGGGCTGATACTCTCAAAGACATCGCATTGGATATTCCGGCAGGGCAAGTGATTGGGATTGTCGGCCCATCAGGCTCTGGTAAATCGACACTCACCAAATTGCTGCAACGCTTGTATCGCCCCACGCGCGGACAAATTTTGGTGGATGGGATTGACATTTCTTATGCTGATGCGGCGTCTTTGCGTCGGCAAATCGGCGTTGTTTTGCAAGAAAATATTCTGTTCAATCGATCGATCCACGACAATATCGCCTTGGCTAATCCGGCAATGCCGCGCACGCATGTGATTGCCTTGGCAAAATTAGCCGGTGCGGATGAATTTATTGTACAGCTTCCGCGCGGCTATGACACGATTGTTGAAGAGCGTGGCTCAAATCTGTCAGGCGGGCAACGGCAGCGCTTGGCTATTGCGCGCGCTTTGGCCATGAATCCACGCATTTTAATTTTTGATGAGGCAACAAGTGCGCTTGATTATGAGAGCGAGCGGCAAATTCAAAATAATATGCGTTTGATCTGCCAAGGCCGCACAGTGATCATTATTGCGCATCGCTTGGCGGCGGTGCGCCATTGTGATCGGATTATCACAATTGACAAAGGGCAGATTGTTGAAGATGGCTCTCATGCCAGCTTGATTGCCAAGCAAGGGGGATTTTATTCTAACCTCTGGGAGGCGCAGGCCATCGCATGAGCACGCCCTCTTGGTCCGATATTTTTTTAGCAGGAATGAAGCATCCTTTGAGGGCGCTCCGGTCTGGCGGTGCTTTCATGCTGCAAGCTTTAGGGCGTTTGGCCTCAAGCCTTTATCACGCCCGCTTGATGATGCGCCCGCTCGGTACAAAAGCCGATAAACGGCGCGACGAGGAGCGCGAATTCTTACCCGCCGCCCTTGAGATTATCGACACGCCGATGTCACCGATTGCTCAAGGCCTGATCCGGTTTATCTGCTTTGCTTTTGCTGTGGCTTTGTTGTGGGCTTGGTTTGGTCATCTTGATATTTATGCGATTGCGCAAGGCAAAATCCAGCCACAAGGTCGCTCAAAAGTAGTGCAGCCGCAAGAGACAGGCATTGTGAGCGCGTTGTTTGTCGAGAACGGACAACTCGTCAAAGCGGATGATATTGTCGCCGAATTGGACGATACAGAAATTGCCGCAGAGAGCAATGCGGTGCGTGGTGATTTCATGGCGGCAGAAGCGGAAGTGATCCGGCGCACGCATCTGATTCACGCCTTAGAAAATAAGATTGAGGCTGATTTATCCATGCCGCAATTTGGCCCGGATATGGATGACGGAGTCAAACGCCGAGAAATAGCCGTTATGCGCGCTGAATATGGCCAATTAAATGCCAGTTTGCGGTCGCTTGATGCGCAAATGAATGAAAAGCGTGCCCAGCTTGATCGGTTGCGGATGACAATGAAAAGCCGCACGCAATTGATTGAGATTTTAAAAGAGCGGGTGGATACACGCCAATTCATTGATGACAAGCAACAAGGGTTTCGGGCCCGCGTGATTGATGCTTTGCAAGAATATTTGCGCGAGCAGACAGCCCTCAGCACCGATGAAGGTCAGGTGGAGGAAACCGAAGCCGCGATTCAATCCTTGGAAAAACGTTCATCCTTAGCGCGGTTTGAATTTTTGGCAGATCAAAATCAAAAACTCAGCGAAGCCGCGCGTAAACGCGACCGTTTGTCTCAAGAGCGGATTAAGTTAGAAAACAAGCGCAAACATATGACCCTGCGCGCGCCGATTGATGGCACGATCCAACAATTGGCCATCACCACTTTGGGGCAGGTTGTTTCTGGTGGGCAGGCGCTGATGACGGTTGTCCCAACCGGCAATCCGCTCGAAATCGAAGCCATGGTGCTTAACAGTGATATTGGCTTTGTCACCACGGGGCAGGAGGCGGTTGTTAAGGTTGATGCCTTTCCTTTTACGCGTTTTGGCACGCTGAAGGGGCGGGTCAATAAAGTCTCGCGGGAGGCGGTTGATACGCGTGAGGCCAGCGGCTTAGCTGATTCGACTGCGGTCACGCGCCCGCAGGGCATGCAGGCCCAAAATTCGGCCTTTTCCCCGGCCCAAACCCTCGTGTTTCCAATCAATGTGGCGCTAGAAAAAACCACGATTGATGTCGAGCAGGGGGCTATTTCCTTGCAACCTGGCATGGCGGTGACGGTTGAAATCAAAACAGGGGAAAGACGCGCCATAGATTATCTGCTCTCTCCCTTGCGGGAGATCATCAGTTCAACTGCGCATGAACGCTAAAATAGTGCAGATTGAATACAAAGCAGGCATTGAGACTGTGCTTTTGTTGTCACGTCCAAGCTGTCTTGTTTTATAGGAAAAAACCATCAAGGCCGTGCCCATAAAATGCAGGCGGGTGCAAGATTTTGCGATCTTTTTGGCTGGTTTCAGTATAGATTAAGCCTGTCTGACCGTTTTAATTGTCGTGTCGAAGTGTGCACTGCCTCTTTGAAAATCTCTGAATAAGCGAGATGGTCTGCCATGTTGAGTCAAATGAAATCCGATAAAATGTCGGCAGGCTTCGCCTTTGAACCAGTCCGGGGCTTGGGTGAGTTTGCCCCCGCTGAGACGTCTGACGCGTTCCCTGCTTCTTCTGGGCAAGACGGATCCAGTACGGCTACTTTGGAGGCCATGCCAGTCCAAAATACTTTGCAAGGGCTTGGCATCCAATTGAACGAGCAGGCCTTTGCCCAGGCTGAGCGCATGCAGGCTCATTCTACTGTCAGCGATTTGTTACAGCTTGCCTCAGTCGCCCAAACAGTTTCTGGTGCTGCCTCTGATGGGAATGCCGCTTTAGCTAGCCTCAACCTCTCTTTGTCATCGGGGCGGGATGCGGCAGGGGCTTTGGTTAATCAGGCTTTGCAATCTTTGATGGGGGGCGGCATGGCGCCGCAATTGGTCCCTCTTGATGAGGAACAAGCCAGCGGGTCCCTTTTAGGCGATGGCGGATATTTGGAATTGCTCGCCTCGGTGTCGGATGGTCTGGCCGCGCGGGTCGCGGCCCTCACCGGGAGCAGCACCAGCACTTCATCCTCGACAACCACCACTGTGCAAGCCACCTCGCCCTTTCACATCAATCTGGTGTGGGATGCAAGTGTGAATAGCGCACCCTCAACCTTCAAAACAGCGATTCAAGCGGCAGCATCTTTATTGGAGCAATATATCATCACACCGATAACGGTGAATATTGCGGTGGGCTGGGGTGAGATTGGCGGCTATGTGGGGGGCTATTCATCTCCTGTGCCAGCCAATTCTGCCCAAGGCGGCACGATGGGCGATATCTATCAAAGCTATGCCAGCATCAAGCAAGAATTAACTGCCGCTGCCACCAGTGCTGATGATTTATCGTCCATCGCAGCATTGCCGGCAACAAGCCCCTATGGGTCTGTGTCTTATGATGTGGCTGGCGCGCAAGCGAAAGCCTTTGGCTTGACGCCTGCAACGAGCACCGCGCTTGATGGCATTGTCGGCTTTGCCACCAACTGGCCTAGTGCGGATCTGATCGCGGCTGCCTTGCATGAAATCTCGCATGCGATGGGGCGGAATTCGGGTTGGGCCTCGCCTACCTATGGCGGGGATGTGAGCGTGCTTGATCTGATGCGATTTTCCGCACCTGGTGTGTTTGCGGATGATGGCACCAAGGCCTCGACCTCAGCCCTGCAATATTTCTCGGTTGACGGCGGCAAAACCGTGCTGGCTCATTATGCGCTGAGCTCTGATCTCGGGGATTGGTATTCGGATAATTTGACTCTCAATGATCCAAATAATGCCTATCTGTCATCGGGGTCCAATGCGCTGACCAAGGTGGATTTGCGCACGCTTGATGTGATGGGCTTCACACTGGTTGGATCAACCGCTCCCCAATTGCCTGGTTTGACAATCGCGGCGCTTTCACCAGCCACGACATCGGTGGTGCAGGGCACGAATTTAAACTTTACTTATACAGTGAGCGATATAGGCACGGCCGCAGCAGGCGCCAGTTCGGCCACTGTGATGGTGGATGGTGCCCTAATGAGCACAGCTCAGATTGCAGCGCTGGCCGCCAATGCGTCGACAACCTTAACAG
>OMIJ01000218.1 GCA_900299065.1 Hyphomicrobiales bacterium | reverse complement strand
TGCGTTCATCCGAATCAATGATCATCGAAGGATCGCGCAGAGCTTCCAGCATAGCTATACAAGCCGACATTTCAGTCATGGCAATCTGTCCGCTCCTTTAAATGTGTTAGCCTACCAATGTCTTCGATACCAGACAGAGTCGTGAAACTCTTAATGGCCTGCTTGAAACACTCAATTCTACTCGTTTTGCCACGTCTAGATGAACTTATGAAGATGCTGCCATGCTTATTCTCATTATGGGCCTGGCACAATCCTTGCGCTTTGTGAGGTTTTTGGTTCTTTTGCTTAATAAGCATTAGAGCGGGGAGCCTTCAATATTCAGGTCCTTGCGAGTGGAGCTGGGAAGGAGGGCTGATTCGTCATGGACTGGTTTATTTGGTTTGATTGCCTATCCAGTGACGCTGATCGGGTCTTGTCACTCTCCTGCAGAGCTCAATAAAGATTTTATTCTCTTCTCCTTGTCTTTGCGGTCTGGGTTATTCTATGATCGAACCAATTATTATTGGGGGCAAGACGCCAGACTTTATCATTGAAATTGATGCCTTCCCAGTTGGGTAGAATATCAATGTGCAAGATGGTGTCTTTCAGAATAGCAGTCCTGGTAGAGGCAGGCGGGAGTTGATGCTTGTATAAAATGAAAGAGCTTTCATGACATCTTTTTCCGATTTACTGGCTCAAGGAACCACTAACGCCTGGTTTTTTGTTCCGAGCGCTATTTTATTAGGCGCTTTGCATGGATTGGAGCCCGGTCATTCCAAAACTATGATGGCAGCTTTTATCATTGCCGTGCGTGGAACTGTGTTGCAGGCTGTTTTGCTTGGTTTAGCGGCAACGGTTTCGCATACGCTCATTGTCTGGTTAATTGCTCTCACGGGGCTTTATTTTGGATCGGGTGCGGGGGGCGAGGAATGGGAGCCTTATTTGCAAATCGCTTCTGGCTTAATCATTATCGCAGTTGCATTCTGGATGGTCTGGCGGACATGGCGCGATCAGCAAAATATGCATCATCATTCCCATGATGAGACACATAGGCTGCAAACGCCTTGGGGCATTGTGGAGATTGAAATATTCGAAGATGGTGTCCCGCCGCATTGGCACGTCAAATCTGCTGATATTAAGGATTGGTCGCATTACATATTAGCGATTGAGACTCTGCGTGCTGATGGCAAAAGCCAGAGTTTTTCATTTCGACTTGAGAACGGAATGTTCAAATCGAATGAAGAAATCGTCGAGCCTCATGAATTTAAAGTCATCGTCACTCTCACCTCTGGGGATCTGACCAGTCGGCATGAATTAGACTTTGTCGAGCATCATCACCACGATGAAGAGGATCAGGATGCGCATGAGCGCATGCATGCAGCTGAAATCGAGAGACGCTTTGCCAATAGGCAAGCGACAACCGGGCAAATCATTTTGTTTGGTCTGACAGGTGGTCTCATTCCCTGTCCAGCCTCGATCACTGTTCTTCTGGTATGTTTGCAGCTGAAACAATTCATACTTGGTGCCACCTTGGTTCTTTGTTTCAGTCTTGGTCTGGCCTTGACCATGGTGGGTGTGGGTGTTGCTGCGGCGCTGAGTGTGCGGCATGTGTCACAGAAATGGGCAGGCTTTAATGCCTTCGCACGCCGCGCGCCTTATCTCTCCAGCGGATTAATTGTTTTGGTTGGCCTCTATTCAATCAGTGTGGGGCTTTCCGCTCTGGCAGGTCATACTTGAGTCCAGAATGGCATGATCCCATTCTGTCAAAATCTGATCAATGGGATCTGGTCAAGAGATGATGGGCAGATTATGCTCGGGATGTTTGGTCGTTAGCCTTCCGATGGGCCTATGCCCAAACCATAATCACGAGCCCAAGTGAGCCTGCATGACCCCGATTGAACGCCTCATCGCTGAACATGAGATTTCCAAACTGATCACTTCCTTTGCTGTGCTTAATGATCAGGCTAATTGGTCAGGGGTTGCGGCTTTGTTTGCCGAGCAGGCCCGATTTGTGCGCCCGGCGGGTGGGGATGCCATTGTCGGACGCGAGGCAATTCGAGCGTCATTTGAGAGCAGGCCACCACGTAAATCCTGTCATATGATTACCAATGTAATTGTCGACCTAATCTCCCCGCGGGAGGCCAAAGCTCGATCTACTCTGTTGCTTTATACTGCCCCAGCGGGGGCTGAGAGTGCAATAGGTCCAGCTTTGATCGGCGGGTTTCGCGATCTCATCATCCATGGGGATGAAGGCTGGCGTTTTAGCGAGCGTATCGGATTTCTCGATCTCAAGGTCAATCTGCCGTGACATTCATTCACACTACACATGTTGGCAGTTTGCCACGCGCGCCCGAATTAGCAGCAAAGTTGATCGAAAAAGATCATGGCGTGAATGTGCCCGAGGCTGAGTTTGACGCATTGGTAAGTGCAGAAATTGAAAAGGCGATTGTGCAGCAAGTGAAAGCTGGCGTGTCGATTGTCAGTGATGGTGAGTTCGGTAAGGTCGGCTATTCCACTTATGTGACTCAGCGCTTGTCAGGTTTTGGCGGACATACGGATCGCACGCCGGCCAAGGATCTTGCAGATTTGCCTGATCTGCGCAAAAAACTTGCATCCATAATGGGAACACAAAACTTTGTGCGGGCCTCTTGTATTGATAAAGTGCGATTGATCAATTTTGAGCCTGCAGAGGCAGACATTCGTCGTTTTGGCGTTGCTTTAGAAAAAGCAGGGCAAGGCGTTCGTGGCTTTATGAATGCTGCGTCTCCAGGGCTCATTACAGCTTTCCAGCCTAATCAATATTATCCGACGCATGAGGCCTATCTGGCCGATCTTGTCGATGCCATGCGCCCTGAATATGAGGCAATTATTGCAGCAGGATTTGATCTGCAATTGGATGCGCCCGACCTGGCTATGGCGGCGCATACGGGTTTTCAACATTTGAGCGAGGCGGAGTTTCTCAAAAGGGCAGCGCAAAATGTCGAGGCGCTCAATGCGGCTACAGCAAATATTCCAGCGAACCGTTTACGCATGCATATTTGCTGGGGCAATTATGAAGGGCCGCATGATTACGATATCGAGCTGACGAAAATCATCGATATCATTTTAAAAGCACGGCCGACTCGCCTGTTGTTTGAGGCGGCCAATGCGCGTCATGAGCATGAATGGACGGTCTGGCGCGATGCAAAATTATCAGATGAGATTGTGCTGGTGCCGGGATTAATAGATTCCTGCTCAAATTATGTCGAACATCCGGAATTGATCGCGCAGCGCATTGAGCGTTATGCGGCCATTGTTGGTGCCGATCGGGTGATTGCGGGCAGCGATTGCGGTTTTGGTACTTTTGCCGGCTATGGCAAGATTGATCCAATTGTCACCTGGAAGAAGTTGAGCGTATTGCGACAAGGCGCCGATCTTGCAAGCTCACGCCTATGAGTGCTCGGCGCGAGCGCATCCACTTTTCTTAAAATAATGAGCAGAGCCTGAGCTTATGTTTTGATGCGGGGAATGTCGGCATCAAATCGCTCGACCGAAGAGATATCGAGCTTTTGTGGGCTCAGATCAATGCGTGCTCCATCAGCACCGGAGCGATAGGCTGCAACTTGCAAAAGTTCCAGATCTTCGTCGCCGACATTTTCAAACCAATAGCGGCTATATTGCGGAGTGATTGTCCCTTCATGCGGACCAAATTCGCCAATCACTTTGTCATCGGGGCCATAAAAGCGGACCCGCCCTTTCAGTACCATCCAGAATGTATCCATGTTGCGATGGTAGTGCAGATTGTTTTCACCACCATGTTTTTTGACGACTTGCACCCAGCTCTTGATCACTTCGCTGCGCGCCAGTCGCACCATGGCTTTACCGCCATGGCTGACCGGCTTGGTATAACTATAGCTGCGCTCGCCCTCTTCAGCGGCAAGATGGAGCTTTAAAAGATCTTCCTGGGTTTCCTTGCTCATCACCAACCTATCAATTCAATTGCAGACTTATTTTTTCGTTTCATCTTTCATTTTGAATTCGCCTTCCTTGATGGATCGGCGTGCCAGAGCAATAGCCTCGGGTGAGGCGCTATAGACCTCTTTCAGAATGGCTTCGATTTCTAGGCCGCTTTTGGGGCTTTCGATCTCGAGCTTACGTTTGGTCGCATCAGCGAGAAATTCGGGATCCTTAATCATCGCCATAAAGGCTTTGCGAATCTCGGCCACGCGTTCTGGCGGTGTACCGGGAGGCAAAAGGAAAGGACGGCCAAGAGATTGATTGGCGAATACGATTTTGAGCGCATCGCGGTCTTTTTCAGTCTGCGTCAAATCCATCACAAGGGGGATATCACTGGGAATATCCGGGCTCTTTTCAAGGCCAACTTGCATAATCAGGCGCACTTGTCCGCCGCTGATCCAATGGCCGGATCCTGTCTTGAATGTTGACCAGGAGGCGCCCACACGACCTTCCACTTCGCCGCGTTCCATAGCCAGATTCTGGTTCGCATCGGATCCATAGCAGCAGACCTGACGAAATTGCGTGCCCAGAATTGAATTGAGAACACGTGCGCCAATGCCCCCTTGCGGACCCGCCATAGCCACAATAGTTGGGCGGTTCAATGTGTCCTTCCAGGATGTGATGCCTGTTGTGTGCCAAACAGCAGCAATACCGATCTCTGTGGTCAGGCTGCCGATCCAGGGATAATCAAGCGGCGACTTGAAGGGCGCATTTGAATTTTCCCCATAGAGTAGAGGCTCAACTGCAACATTGCGATCCACCGCACCCCAGCTTGTGCCATCCTTTTTCGCGACTTGTTGCAGATAGGTCATCAAGCGCATTGAAGCCGCGCCGGGCATATTGCGCGGAACAATTGTGGGATGACCGGGCAGGAAACGACCAATATGTTCACCCAGGAGGCGCGCATAAATGTCATAACCAGCACCGGCCTCATAGCCGATATACAAATCAACCGTTTTGCCGGCGAAAAAGTCAGTTTGTTGAGCAGAGGCGCCAGTTGCGGCGGTAAGACTCAAGCTCCAAGCAAACATGAGTCGAAGACTCGACCGATTTGCCATATTCCCCCCTCATCATCAGGATCAAGCCTGATGTTTGCTCTGAATCTCTCTTCAGAGAAGTTCTCTTCTGATGTTCAGCAAAGGTAACATTACCAGAGCTGGTGGGCAAGATGCTGAATTGGCTTGTTCTTCTTTGCTTTCTCGCTTAAGAGAGCTGACTTGTTCTTGGGTTGACCATAAGATCAACGAAAAGACAATCGCAATTTCTGGACAGATAGATTCCAGAACTTGCACAGAGCGGGAGAGGCGATGCGCGCGATTGATATTCATTGTCATATGGTGCCCGAGGGCTTTCCGGCACCCCCTTGCACTTGTGTTCAGGACAAATGGCCGCGTATGGATCATCGCGAAAAGCAGCAGGCCATGGTAATGATTGGCAAGCGCGAGTTCAGATTGGTTGACCAGCGCGCATGGGATGTGGATCGACGCCTGAAGGATATGGAGCAGGAAGATGTGCGCCTGCAAGTTGTCTCACCCATGCCCGAATTGCTGGGCTATTGGATTGATGCCGAATCTGCGCTGGTTTTAAGCAAGCATGTGAATGAAACAATCGCCAATATGGTGGCCAAGCGGCCCGATCATTTTCGTGGGCTTGGCATGTGTCCCTTGCAGGATATCGAGATGGCCACGCGCGAATTGCAGCAGATAAAGGATATGGGTCTGTCCGGTGTCGAAATTGGTTCAAATGTGAACGGTAAATCACCCGGCGATCCGCAGTTTGACCAGTTTTTTGCTGAGGCCGAGCGGCTAGATCTTTCTATATTTGTACATGCGCTGCATCCCACAAATACAGATCGATTGGTTGGGCAGAAGCGTTTGGCGGCGATGATCTGTTTTCCGACCGATGTGGGCATGGCGGCCGCTTCCATGTTAACGGGACGGACGCTCGAAAAATTTCCAAAGTTACGCATTGCGTTCAGTCATGGTGGAGGAACTCTGGCCTCTTTCTTGCCGCGCTTGCAGGCGAGTTGGGAAAAGGTGGCTGCCGTTAAGGGGGATTTTGCAGATCCCTGGCAGGCTGCGCGCAAAATGTATTTCGATAATGTCGTGTTCGATCCTCATTTGCTGCGCTATCTGATCACGACCTTTGGCGAGACGCAGATTTGTGTGGGCTCCGATTATCCTTTTCGTGGCGGACAAAAGAATTCTGCGGCCTTTGTTGAGGCTTTGCAGCTGCCGGTGGCTGCGCGGGATGATATTTTGTATAATAATGCAGCCCGCTTTCTTAATCTTGAGCCTGCAATGCTGGCGCATGCAGGTGCTTAAATTCTTGGCCGTTGCGCTTGATCCTTTGGGAGGTGGGCTTGCGCGCCAATTGGGCCATGACCTCGATGCCATTGCCTCCATTAAGCTTAACTATATAAGTTCACTAGACTGTGTTAAGCCCGCGCGCCTAAGTGATCGTCGAGATCGCTTGTCGGCAGTGCATAGACAAGAGTATAAGATCACTAAATCAATCGGGCTCACAAAGATCTGAAGAGTCTGTCCGTTTGGGGAGAGAAGCCATGCTGAGTAAAGAACGCAATGACCGTCTGACACGCATTGGTCCTGGCACACCAGCAGGCAATTTATTGCGTCGTTATTGGCAGCCGATTTGTGCGGTGAATGAACTTACCGATGAAAAGCCAAGCAAGCGTGTCAAGATCATGCATGAAAATCTGGTGATCTTCCGTCTACCTGATGACACTTATGTCTGCCTTGAAGAGAATTGTGCGCATCGCGCCTGCTCACTCTATTTCGGATTTTTAGAAAAGGGTGGCGTACGCTGCCCCTATCACGGCTGGAAGTTTGACAAAGAGGGCTGCGTTGTCGAGCAACCCTTCGAGCCACCGACGAGTTCTACGCTGGGTCAAAAGCTCCAGAAGGCCTATCCGGTCGAGCAATTGGGTGGACTCTTGTTCATTTATATGGGCCCGGCGCCTGCGCCTCTCCTGCCGCGTTGGGACGTGCTGGTACGTGATGATGGCGCGCGCAAGATTCAATATCGTCCCGATCTCAACTGCAATTGGTTACAGATTCAGGAAAACACCGCTGACACTACGCATACCTATTATCTGCATGGTCAGATTTCAATCAATAAAGGTTTGCGCAGCGGCAATACGGATTATTATTATCGTCCCATCGTCAAATATGATTTTGATTATTGCGAATGGGGCATTGATAAAACCTGCACCTATGGTGGCGATGTGCCTGATGAAGAGCGCCGTCCGCCGCTGATCTTCCCGAATATTTTGCGTATACCAGAAGGTCGCAACGAGAACATGCACTGGCGCGTGCCCATTGATGATACGCACACACGCCTCATCATGGTGTCTTTCCAGCCAGGCAAAGAATATCTTGCCGACAAAAATGTACCGGTCGAATTCATGCCGGATGATTTACTGCCCAATGGCGAATATATGCTGACCAATTTTGCTAGTCAGGATCGCATGGCCTGGGAAACTCAGGGGCCGATTCACGATCGTCAACGTGAGCATTTGGGTGCCAGCGATAAGGGTGTTGTCATGCTGCGCCGCTTGCTAGAGCAGCAAATCAAGATTGTAGAAGACGGCGGTGAGCCAATGGCCTTAGTGAGAGATCCGGCCAAAAACAAAATTATCGAGTTTACATCGCATACGATCAATCGACTCGAGCCTGCGGGTTCGGTGGGACGATGAGCAGAGTTCTTCGCCTTGGTATAGCCGGCTTGGGTATTGCCTCCGATCAGGTGCTACCACACATAGGTGCGATTGCTGATCGCGTTCAATTGACCGCTGGCGCTGATGTGCAAGCAGATGCTGTGCGTGCTTTTCAAGCGCGCTACCCTGATGCGCAAGGATTTGCCAGCGTCGAGGCCATGTGCCGGTCTGCGGATGTGGATGTTATCTGGGTGGCGACGCCCAATGACTATCATGCTGAACATGCTATTCTTGCAGCCCGTCATGGCAAGCATGTGGTGTGTGAAAAGCCAATGGCGATTTCGATTGAGCAATGTAATGACATTATTGCTGCTGTGAATGAGCATCATGTGCATTATGTGCAAGGTCATTCCAAAATCTATTATGCACCATTGCGCAAAATGCGGGAAATCATCCGCTCTGGTGCATTGGGGCGCGTCACCCAAATCTCATCCTGGAATTATAATGATTGGCTGATCCGTCCTGTGACGGAAAAAGAAGTGATGACTTCAGAGGGTGCGGGCCCTGTGTTTCGGCAAGGTCCGCATCAAGTCGATATAGTTCGCTATCTTGCCGGCAAGAGAGCCCTATCCGTGCGGGCGCAATGTGGTCGTCATGAAGCAGCCTATCCGCAGACGGAAAGCGATTATTCTGCTTTCGTCACATTTGAAGATGGTGTTTCCGCCAATTTGGTTTTTCAGGCGCAAGGCTATTTTGACTCTGCTGAATTGACCTGGTCATTGGGTGAAAGTGGCTTTCGCATGTTGAATGCGGATTCCGTTCGCCCGCGCGAGCGGCGTCATCGTGCTATGAGTGCGGCAGAGAAATATGAATTTCAGAAAAAGGGCGATCCATACGGGCGCGGCCAGGCAGGTCTGGAAGATAAAAAAGCCAAACGTCATCAGCCTTTCTTTGGCATTACTCTGGTTAGTTGCGAGCGCGGCCTTCTGCGGCAATCTCCCGATGGTGTCTATATTTACGATGCCGCGGGCCGTAGGGAAATTGCTTGCGAAGCACCCGTCAAACGCGGTGCAGCAGAGCTGATCGAATTATGGGATGCGCTGGAAGAAAATCGTAAACCCTTTCTCGATGCTCATTGGGGACGAGCTACGCTGGAAGTCTGCATGGCCATGTTGCGTTCATCAGATGACAAGCGTGAAGTCATGCTGGAGCATCAATCGCCTTTTGTCGCTTTGTCTGATTGGTAGATAATATGACTGAGGACAAGCTCGAGAGGAAGAATCTGAACTTTACTCCAGCCAGCGGTTCAAATGCGCTGGCGGGCGGGGGGATGTCGTCCCACTCTATGTTCAAATTTGTTCAGGCAGCGCCGGTTCTCTTTCTCATTGTTTTACTACTCTCGCCTGTTGCAATTACGGTGATCAGCAGTTTTCGTCTGTCTTTGCCAGGTGAACCCAATGTCTGGGGTTTGACAGGATGGATATCTGCTTTCACCTCTCCGTCCATTTATGATGCAATTGCCAATACCTTCATTCTGGCGATTATGCGTGTACCGCTTGCAATATTTATTGGTGCTTTACTCGCCTGGCTGCTCATCAGGACCAATATTTATGGCCGCAAATGGATTGAGTTTTTATTCTGGATCAGCTTCTTTCTACCAACCCTGCCCATTGCAGTGGCCTGGACTATTCTGCTCGATCCGCGCTCGGGCTGGGTAAATAAGCTCGCAGCTTATGCCTTCAATCGTATCGAGCCCTTGTTCAATGTCTTTTCTTTTGGCGGCATTACTTGGGTACATATTACGGCAACAACTGTTCCTGTGATGGTACTTTTGCTTGGCCCGGCTTTTCGAGCGCTTGATCCATCAATGGAAGAGAGCGCGCGCATGTGCGGGGCCAGTCGACCGGCTATTTTGCGCCGCATTGTCATGCCGCTCATGTATCCTGCCTTGATGATGGCGGCGATTGCCAGCTTCATTCGCAGTCTTGAAGCTTTTGAAGTCGAGCTTTTACTTGGCATGCCCGGAGGCATTCGCGTTTATTCAACCAAGATTCAGGAACTCGCAACCTGGGAGCCGCCGCGTTATGCCCCCTCAATGGCACTTAGCGTCCCCTTTATTTTGATGCTCTTTGCATTGGCTTATCTTTATCAGCGGTTTTTGCGGGATAAGACTTTCACGACTATTAGCGGTAAGAGCACCATGAGCCAGCCCCTGGATTTGGGCTCATGGCGTTGGCCATTAAGCCTGTTGTGCATGTTGATCGCGACCATATCGGTTATTCTACCTGCCCTTACTTTGGTCGTGGGATCATTCATGGAAGTCTTTGGCATGGTGCGTGCCGATGGATCTATCCATTTCACATTGAACCACTGGAAGATTGTATTTAATGATTCCGTCTTCGTTATCTCTCTGATCAATACATTGAAGCTTGCATCGGGCACGGCCATTATTGCTGTCCTGTTCTATTCGATCCTCGCTTATACTCTTGTCCGCACAAAAATACTGGGTCGCGATTTTCTCAGCCTAGTTGTCTGGATGCCCTGGGCCTTTCCGGGCATATTAATCAGTCTGTCCCTTTTATGGATGTATTTAGGCACGCCTCTACTCGTGCCGCTTTATGGCTCCATGCTGGGTCTGATGTTCGCCATGCTCTTTAAAGAAATGCCGATTGGCGTGAATTTGATGAAGACGGGCCTGTTACAAATCAGCGTTGAGCTAGAAGATGCTGCGCGTATGTGCGGGGCGAGCTGGGTGCAAATTTATTTCAGATTGGTGCTGCCACTTCTGGCACCTGCGGCCGTTACAGTCTTTACGATCTGCTTCATTGTCTGTGTCAAGGATATCAGCACAATGATTTTATTGTCGACAGCCGATACAAGACCTCTTTCGCTGCTGGTGCTCGATTACACATCGAATGGATCATTTGAGCGCGGTACGGTGGTTGGTGTGATTTCCGCCGGCCTTGCGATTGCAGCGGCCTTAATTGGACGAGCCATTTCCGACAGGCTTAGTTCGGGATTGGGAAGATCATAATCAATGAGGGGGAGCGACATGTTCAAGCATAGCAATCCATCACAAACTTATTCCAGATTAAGCCGCCGCAGCTTTATGACATGTGCGGCTGCTGCTTCAGTTTTTGCGCCCGTTCAGTCTTTTGCGCAGGTTGGTGATGCCAAGGCTTTTGATGCATTGATTGCTGCTGCACAAAAAGAAGGTGAGCTTATTCTTGATGGACCGCCGATAGATGATACGCGTGAAGCGCTTTCGAATGGCTTCAAAGCTCGTTATGGCATAAAGGTGTCTTATATCAGCAGCGGCAGTGCAAAGTCAGCTGCGCGAGTGCGTGCTGAACGCGCAGCAGGAAAATTCATGCTCGATATTTTCCTGAGTGGCGCTGATACGCCGCTCTTATCATTCTTGCCCAATGGATGGCTTGATCCAGCCTCGCCAGCTATTATCGACCCGCAAGTCATAGATCCGCAGAAATGGCAAGATGGTCATATCTGGTATGCCGATCCTGATAAGCGCGTTATTCGCTTGCTGCGCTATGTAACTCCTACACTTGCTATCAACACCAAACTCATACCTAAAGGCGAATTGACGACCTGGCGGGGCGTGCTGGATTCTAAATGGCGTGGCCAATTGATCGCCAAGGATCCAGGTGTGACGGGATCGGGTGCTTCCTTGATCGCCTATTTTTATCTGCAATTTGGTCCAGATTTCGTCAAATCCCTTTATATTGATCAAAAGCCGGTGATCTCTCGTGACTCTCGGCAGGCTGCCCAGGCTTTGGCAGTTGGCAATGCGCCACTCTGGGTCGGGCCTGATCAAACCGAAGTGGTGCGCTTTCAAAAACTCGGTTATCCAATCGAATTCGTACAACCGACCGACGGTCCTGGAATCATCAGTGGTGGATGGGGCTTTTTAGGTTTGATGAATAAGCCGCCACATCCAAATGCCGCCAAATTATTCATTAATTGGCTCATGAGCACTGAAGGTCAGACAGCCTTTGGCAAAACGGTCAATTCTCTGTCCTTGCGCACGGATGTGAATGAATCCTGGGCTCCAGATTTTGCCCGACCCGACCCCAAAAAGGAATATCTGGACACATATAATTATAACTTCATATTGGAGAAACGAGATCCGGCTTTTGAAAAGGCTAAAGCACTTCTTAGCTTATGACGATCTCTAGCACAGATAGGATATAGGATGCGTGTAACTGCATATCAAAAATTCATGGAAGCACAGGGCATACCTGTGCATGGTGGCTATGGCGTGAAGGATGCGCGCGAAGCGGCTCGTAAGCCCTGGTCATTCACCGGCACGCCGGCTGCCTTCATTGAACTGATCGGTATGGAAGGTTTTTCGGGCATGCATGTGGTCGAAATTCCTCCAGGTGGCGCAACATTGCCGCGCAAGCATCTTTATCAACAAATGATATGCGTACTTGAAGGACATGGATCTGCCGAGGTTTGGATCGAGGGGCAGGACTCCAAAAAAACTACCTTTGAATGGGGCCCGCATAGCTTATTTTCGCCCCCTTTGAATTCAACATATCGCTTGATCAATGGCAGCCGATCGCCAGTGATTTATCTTGCTGTGAATGATGCCCCAATGATTCTGGATCTTTTCCATAATCATGATTTCATCTTCAATAATCCTTATCAGTTCAAAGATCGTTTCTCGCCCGATGATGGCCGATATTTCGAGCGCGAGCAGCGCTTTCGTCAAGCGACCAGCATGATTTGGGAAACCAATCTTATTGATGATGTAGCAGAAGCCTTGGTTGATGATGAAGAGCGCAAGGGTGCTGGCGTTAAAATCACTATTTTTGATATGGCCGAGAATTCCTATGCAGGCCATCTGACTGAATGGCCTGTGGGGCGTTATCATAAGGGACATCATCATCAAGGCGGCGCGATTTTGCTGATCTTGCGTTCTTCCGGTTATAGCCTGATGTGGCCGCAGGAGATTGGCGTTCGTCCTTATCAAAATGGGTTTGAGAATCAGATCGTCAATTTTGAATGGGGTCCTTATTCGGTGTTCAGCCCGCCGACAAAATGGTTCCATCAGCATATGAATACGGGCACAGAGACAGCCCGCCAATTGGCTTTCCGTCCCGGTGGAAGTGCGCGCAATCCCACCGGATTTAGACGCTCGGGCTCTCGTGTTGTGGATGGTGTTTCTGGCGTTTATGTGAGCTATCGTAAGGGCGGGACTTTGATTGAGTATGAGGACGAAGATCCGCGTATTTCAGTCGACTTTCATAAAGTCCTTAAGGAGCTTGGCATTGAATCCAAAATGCCGAAATGGGAATATCGCCAGGATGTGCGCTGAGCTGATCAGATAGGAGACGTCCATGGCAGAGATAATGGGATTTGGCCTTAGTCACTATCCGGGCCCGCTCGTTCCTGTCAAACATTGGCCGCAAAATTTGCTTTCCAATGTTGAAAAGGGGCGCATTCCACGCGAGGTTTTTGATGATCGTAGCAAATGGCCTGCTGGTATGATTGCCGAATGGGGCAGTGATCAAGGGCAGGCCGCTGCGCAAATTCATGCCAGACGTTTGCTGGATGGCTATAAGGAATTGCGACGCCGTATTGATCAATTTAAACCTGATCTCTTGTTGATCTGGGGTGATGATCAATATGAAAATTTCCGCAAGGATGGTGTGCCGCAATTCTGCACTTATATTTTTGATGAGATTATCTGCAAACCTTTTGCAGGCACGTCTAAAGGGCCATTCAAAACACCAGAGAATGTCTGGAATGTTCCCTCTGATATGCCTTTGGCTGTTCGCGGTCATCATCAAGCAGCCGATGGACTCATTCGCCATTTGATTGGTGATAATTTTGATGTGGCCTATGCGTTTGAAGCCCGGCATGACAATGGGCTCTCCCATGCATTCGTCAATACGCTTGTCTCTCTTGATCTTGAGCGCAGAGGCTTTGATTATCCAGTCATTCCTTTCCATGTGAATTGCTATGGCAGCCAAATGTTGATGACGGCAGCCCGGCAGAAGATCATGTGTCCACCGTCACCCAATCCGGGACGTTGTTTTGATTTGGGAGCTTCGATTGCGAGCTATTTTAAAAATTCACCCTGGCGCGTGGCGTTGATTGGATCTTCAAGCTGGTCGCATGGGTCATTGACGCAGAAATTTCAGCGACTCTATCCCGATCTTGATGCCGATCGCCAAAGATTTGAAGAATTGAAAACCAATCGCTTTGCACTCTGGAAAGATGCGAGCACCAGAGAACTTGAAGATTCGGGTCAGAATGAGTTTCTCAATTGGGTCTGTCTAGCCGGGGCTATGGATCATCTTGACTTGAAAGTCGACATTGTCGATTATGTCGAAAGCTATGTCTTCAATTCATCCAAATGCTTTGCCAGTTTTGCCTGATTGGCTGGGGCTATTTTGGCTTTAGCTATTGAATAGAAGAGATTTGACGACAACGGGCACAACTTGAGCCGGAGGCACTTTGCGCCCGACGTCGATGAAATCAAATTCGCCAAGTTCAATTCCATCAATGCAAACCAGATCGCGATGAAGCGGAAATTCATCCTGAATGAGCCGCCCCAATAAGCGGCCTACATCATTATCAATGATTAGCACGAGTGGTTCGCCAGCCTTATCGGCACAGGCTTGATGAATACCCTCAGCTAGGGCTCTCAATCTGTGATATTCAGGCGATCCTGAGAACCCAATAGCAAGGGCCAAGGCGCGGCCCGGCTCTATATCCATGCGCGCCCTGGCGCGGCAAATATCTTCTGCCAAAGCAACGGAATTGATAGCATCTTCCTCGATAAAGGCCGGGCGTATAACGGGGAGATTATGAAGAGGGAGAATTTCATTGTTGCTGAGGTAGATTGTACGTCCGCTCACTTGAATGGTGAATTGCGATGCGCCAATTGCGGTTGCGCGAATTCCTTGTCCGGGATCATGAATGGTAAAACCGCGATCAAGCAAAGCGCCATAAAGCTCATTGGCAATCGGGAGAGCGAGATCGCCAAAGGCACGATGTTCGCGCCCGTAAATATATTCTGAAACGCCGCCGGAAAAGGAAAGTTCAAAGCCAATCTCGCCTTCAATCTCTTGTGTTAGCATCAAGGATTGAGCGCGCTCATCAAGGGGCTGCTGACGAATGCACGAGATGAGAAGACGAACAAATTCATGGACAAGCTTTTGAATATTTTCTTTTTGGGCCTTTTTTCCCAGTTCTAAATCAAGACCAAGGGCTTGGATGATGCGACGGGCCGGTTCATCCAGCCGGATAATTTTCCCGGTATCATCTTGTGCAAGGAGGCGGCCGCCAATAGCTATGGCCGAGACCGAGGAAACACGGCCTCCTAAGCACAGGGCCAATTTTGTTGTCCCACCCCCAATATCAATATTGAGAACAGGACGATTCAGCGTTTTAGAGAGTGAGACTGCTCCAGAACCATGGGCGGCAAGCGCGCATTCCAATCTATGTCCGGCTGTTGCGCAGACAAATTTTCCACCTTCTTCGGAGAAAAGTTCGGCAATGGCTTTGGCATTGCGGCGTTTGACCGCTTCACCGGTAAGGATGATTGCGCCTGTGTCGACATCTTGACGTTTAATGCCAGCAGCATCATAAGCCTCGGCAAAATATTTGCCGAGGGCTTGCGCATCTATCGTTTCATCATCAAGAAAAGGGGTGAAGCGCACGGGTGAAGACCAGATGACTTCGCGATTAACCACGACATAGCGACTGGACAGATGATTTTTTCTGCGGCGCAAATGAACGCGCGAGAACATCAAATGTGAGGTTGAGCTGCCAACGTCAATCCCAACAGTTGTGAATTCAACATTATCCAGCCGCCACATCATATCGGCAAGAGCCGCTTGTTCTTCCTCAGTCAAATGTGTGTGCGGCTCGAGATCATCATGAAACGCCAAGCCAGTCTCTAAGCCTAGGCTGAGCAGCTCAGAGAAGGAAGGCTCTGGCGAGGCTATTTTCAGAGTGTTCATAGTGAGAAAATATTTCCGAAAAGACGAATTTCCAGTTTCATATTGCTCAAATCAGTAGTGCGGGCGAGTCTGCTTTATCCGTTCTTTCAGCTATACAATGAGTTTCTTGTTTCAGGAGATTTATAAATGCGGGTAACGTCTCTTCTGATGGTGCAGTGCGGCGACCATTGATCTTCTGCTCACAGAGAGATAAAATTTAAAAAGTCTTATCTTTGACCTCGGTCTCATAAATATAAATACATAGGGGAGCAGTAATGTCTGTATCATTCTTGCCTGGTTTTAACCGTCGCCAGCTTTTGCTTGGTGCTGCTTCTGTGCCTGCACTTGCTTTACCTGCTCAAGCGCAG
Organism: Hyphomicrobiales bacterium; assembly: GCA_900299065.1. GTDB lineage: Bacteria > Pseudomonadota > Alphaproteobacteria > Rhizobiales > Beijerinckiaceae > Terripilifer. The sequence continues at coordinate 15,430 of OMIJ01000218.1, read as the reverse complement.
ACGGGAGATCCGGCAGCTTTCGAAAAGCTCATCCAGGCGGCCAAACAAGAGGGGAGTGTGATTGTTGATGGCCCCCCCAATGATGATGTGCGCGAGGCTATGACGCGCGGCTTTGCGTCGCGCTATGGTATCAAATTGTCTTACATTAGCAGCGGGAGTTCCAAATCGGGTGCGCGTGTGCGTGCCGAGCGGGCGGCCGGTAAATATCTGCTGGATGTGTTCATCAGCGGTCCAGAAACTACTTTACAAAGCTTTCTGTCGTCTGGCTGGCTTGATCCGGTCTCGGCTATTTTGGTTGATCCGGAAGTCACCGATGGCAAGGGGTGGACAGATAATCATATCTGGTATGTCGATCCCAATCGTGTGGTAGCGCGCGTCCTGCGCTTCATTCAGCCCGTGCTTGCGATCAATACAAAGATTTTGCCAGCAACAGAGCTGACCACCTGGAAATCTGTGATTGATCCTAAATGGCGTGGAAAATTCATTGCTAAAGATCCTTCTATTCCAGGTGCCGGTGCTTCACTGATCAGCTATTTTTATCTGACCATGGGCCCTGATTTTGTGAAATCCCTTTATATTGACCAAAAGCCAGTCATCTCGCGTGATCCGCGTCAGGCAGCGCAATCTTTGGCAGTTGGTAATGTGCCCTTCTGGGTTGGGCCCGATCAGAGCGAGGTCATACGCTTCCAGAACTTGGGTTATCCGATTGAATGGGTCTCTCCTACTGATGGTCCGGGTGTGCTGAGTGGCGGCTTTGGTTTTGTTGGTCTTGTTAATAAAGCTCCTAATTCCAATGCGGCAAAACTCTTCATCAATTGGCTGATGTCCCGTGAAGGACAGCAATTGTTCAGTAAGGCGATTAATTCGATGAGCTTGCGCACAGATATTGATCAAACATGGGCGCCTGAATACACAAGACCTAAGCTCGGCGGCAATTATCTTGATACTTATGATTATAAGTTCATTCTTGAGCAGAGAGATCCTGCTTATGAGAAGGCGCAAAAATTGCTTGGCTTGTAATCCGTCTGCCTTGTCATCTTCTGGACAGATGTGATGGTTTATTCAACCAAATGACAGGCGACCTGTGTGCCATTGGATTTAAGCTCTAGTATGGGGGCTATTTTAGTGCACTGGTCTTTGGCAATCGGGCAGCGCGAGTGGAAATTGCAGCCTGCGGGGGGATTGCTTGGGCTGGGGACTTCACCGCTTAATACGATCCGCTGGCGGTTGCGTCTGGCGCGTGAGACGGGATCGGGAATGGCGCTCATCAGCGCGCGTGTATAGGGATGTAAGGGTTGGCGATAGAGTGTGTCGCGATCAGCCATTTCAACAATGCGACCAAGATACATAACGGCCACGCGGTCACTGATATGGCGCACCACTGACAGATCATGGCTGATCAAAAGATAGGCGAGGCCCATGCTACGCTGAAGTTCGACGAGCAGATTGAGAATTTGGCTCCGCACAGAAACATCGAGTGCGGATACAGGTTCATCACAGACAATCAGGCTTGGGTTTAAAGCCAAAGCACGCGCAATGACCAGTCTCTGTCGCTGACCACCTGAGAATTGATGGGGATAGCGATCAATATGTTCTCGGCCAAGGCCAACGCGTTCGAATAAAGATATCACTCTGTCGCGCAGCGCCTCGCCTTTCAAGAGTCCATGCACAAGCAAAGGCTCGCCAACACTGGCGCCAACGCTCATGCGCGGATTAAGGGAGGCATAGGGATCTTGAAAGATCATTTGCATATGAAAGCGGGCCTGACGCAGAGCTTGTGGACTGAGCGCGGCGAGATCTTGTCCCTTGAACAGAATATGTCCCGCACTTGGTTCAACCAGTCGCAGAATGGCATTGCCCAAAGTGGATTTGCCGCAGCCTGATTCACCCACGAGACCCAGTGTCTCGCCCTTTTCGAGGGAGAAGCTTACTCCGTCAACAGCTTTCACATAGCCATTGGCGCGTCGCATCAGGCCATCGCCGATAGGAAAATGCACAGCGAGATTGTCGATATTGAGGAGAGATTTATTGCTCATGTTAGGGCACCCGCCAGGGTGGCCACATCATCGCTATACCAGCATGCGGAAGAATGCGCCTCTGCCACAGTTACAAGATTTGGCTCTTCGGCATGGCAGCGGGCTTTTGCCAATGGGCAGCGCGGGGCAAAGCGGCACCCTGGCAACATTAGGCCGACTGCGGGCACGCTGCCGGCAATAGTGGCAAGCTCACTCTTGGGTTCCCCCTCAAGGCTCGGCAGGCTTTTGAGCAGAAGCTGTGTATAGGGATGACGCGGGTGATCGAGCAAATCGTCGATCAATGCTTCCTCGACAATTTTGCCTGCATACATGACAAGAACGCGCTCGGCCATTTCAGCGACAACGCCAATGTCATGGGTAATTAACAGGACTGCAGTTCCGGTTTCTTTACGCATCTGGCGGATGAGATCAAGAATCTGCGCCTGTATGGTGACATCCAGCGCTGTTGTGGGTTCGTCAGCCAAAAGCAGAGCCGGATTGCAGATCAATGCCATTGCAATCATCACACGTTGGCACATACCGCCTGAAAATTCGAACGGATATTGATCCATGCGTCTCTCAGGATCAGCAATGCCCACTGCGCGCAGCATGGCAATGGCTTTGGCGCGCGCTTGACTACGCGCCATTTGATGATGCGCCAGCACCGCCTCGATCAATTGATTGCCAATGGTCATGAGTGGATCTAGCGAACTTGAGGGTTCCTGAAAGATCAATGAGAGGCTTTTGCCTCTGAAATTGCCCATTTCGGCTTCACTCACTTCGGCAAGATCTCGTCCCTCAAGGATCACAGATCCTGCGCTCAATCGCGCTGCGGGAGGTAGAAGTCGAGCTAAGGCTAGAAGTGTGAGCGATTTGCCTGATCCTGATTCACCCACAATTGCCAAAATTTCACCACGCCTGATGCTGAAAGAGAGTCCATCGACAATTTTGCGATTGTCGATAGAGACGCTCAATCCAGTCACATCAAGAAGGGCGGGGTGCATGCTGTCAGTCATGGGCTAGAGATTGACATTGGTGGAAACTAATTTGAGCTTGGTATCAAAAGAAGCAAAATTGGTGCTGTTTCTATGCCATTTGGCTATCTCGCCTATAGAGGCGAACCAGACATCTTCATGGCGCAGAATATGTGTGAAGAGCTTGCGCAGCAGGCGAATACGCTGGCCGCGACCCGAAATCCAGGGGTGAACGGTGAGTACGAAAGCGCCGCCAAATTCGCGTATCCCTTCAAATTCTTCAATCCAGGAATTGAGAACCTGTGCCGGGTCGACAGGTGTACGACTTTGCGCATCCGTATAGCGAAAATAAATGGCATCATCGATCAGCCATTGTACGGGTACTTCCGTCAGGCCATCCAGAGAATAGGGATGATCATAGCCCATGAGCGAGCTATCATAAGTAAAGCCGCGCTCTTTCAGCAAATCATGCAGATCGGCGGTGATCTCCCAGGATGGCGAGCGATAGCCAAGCGGGCGTTTACCAATTTGGTGTTCAAAAATGGCGAGTGAGCGATCAAGAATGCGCGCATTGTGATCGCGATCGACTTCATCGACACGTTCATGAAAATGGCCATGCGCACCCAGCTCAAAACCTCTTGCTGCAATTTCCGGCAAGAGATGGGGATAGGTTTCTGCAATCCAGCTCGGCACAAAGAAACTGCCGTTCACCTTGAACTCATCGAGCAGATCCATCAGGCGATAAATACCCACGCGCGGACCAAAGCGTCTTTGCTCGATCTCGCCAATGGGACCTTCTGCTTGGCCTCGATGACGCCATATCCAGGGCGATTCTCCATCGACATCGGCAGAGAAAGCGACGGCGCATTTTTTACCTTTTGGCCAGATATAGGCGGGAGCTTTGGGCATTTGCTTTTCCTTAGCGCGCAATACGCAAATCATCGGTCCGCAGCGGACCTGGTTCAAAACTGCCAATGGAATTGCCGCCATCAACAGAGAGTACAGCGCCTGTGATAAAGCTTGCAGCATCCGAGCACATATAGAGCACAGCCTGTGCGGCATCGTCAGGTTCGCTGGTTCGTCCCAAAGGAATGCGGCTTTTCATGCGTTCGACATAGGCCTCTGAAAGAGGGCTGACTGTGCTACCCGGGGCAAAGCCCGGCTCAACCACATTGACCCTAATGCCATAGGTGGCGAGCTCAAGCGCAAAGCCTTTGCTCAAACGCTCAAGCGCGGTCTTGGATGTGCAATAGGGCACAGAGCCATTGCGCATAGCGCGAGCTGCGCCAGATGAAATATTGACGATAGCGCCCTTGCGGTTAGCTGCAATCATGCGTATAGCCATTTCGCGGGTGACCAGAAAGGGTGCACGCAGGTTCAGATCAAGTATGCGATCCCATTCGGTTACATCTATGTCGAGCAGCAGGCCGCGTGGATAGACGCCAGCATTATTCACTACATAATCAGGTGCACCCCATTTTTGCTCGACCTTTTGGGCGAGCTGTTCCACTGCCGCTGCATTGGTGAGATCAGCACCAAGACCAAAATGTCCCTTGCCTTGCAGGGTGCGAATGAGCGCATCAAAATCTGTTCCCTCTTGATCAGTAAGGCAGAGCTCTGCGCCCTCATTGGCAAAAGCTTGCGCAAACCAGCGTCCAAAAACGCCAGAGGCACCGGTGAGCACGACTTTCTTACCCGTAAAATTCATGAACATCCCCGCAGTCAGCTCGTCATTGAGCGCCGATCAAAATAATCCCGCAGATAATCGCCCAACAGATTGACCGATAGGACGACCAGAAACAGACAGACGCCAGGGAATACGGTGATCCACCATGCGCTGGCAATATAATCACGGCCCGCATTCATGATTGCGCCCCACGAGGGCGTGGGGGGTTGAATGCCAAGGCCGAGAAATGAAAGGCCCGCCTCATAAAGGATCATCAGACCAAATTCCAAAGTCGCGACGACGACAAGAGGCGCCAAAATATTGGGCAAGAGATGATGAAACAAAATGCGCGGCATGCGCGCCCCAGCCAATCGGGCCGCTGTCACATAGGGCATATTGGCCACGACCAGGGTTTGCGCATAGGCAATGCGCGTATAGCGCGGCCAGCGTGTCAGTCCTAAGACGATGACGAGATTGGTAACACTGGGGCCCAACACAGCAACCATGAGAATGGCGAGCAGAATAGCGGGGATGGACATCATAATATCGACCGCGCGCATGATCAGAATTTCTGTCCAGCCGCGTCTATAGCCTGCAATCAGGCCGATCAAAGTGCCCACACTTCCTGAGACACAAACTGACAGTAAAGCGACCAGAAGCGAAATGCGCGTGCCATAAATGACCCGGCTCAACAGATCACGGCCCAATTCATCCGAGCCAAGCCAGCGCGTCACGCCATTGGCAAAAAATCCTGGCGGCTTCAGGCGCGCCAGAAGCGATTGGTTGAGCGGATCGAGCGGCGCAATCAGTGGCGCGCATAGCGCAAGCAAAATGAAGACAAAGAGAATAATTGCAAAGGGCAGCACGCCCCAGGCTTTTTTCTTGGTTAGCCATTGCGACAGACTTGTTACCCTCATCGCCCTCGTGCTCCCAGACATATGCGCGGATCAACGAGGCTATAGAGAAGATCGGCAATGAAATTGAGAACAATATAAGTGATGGCGGCAATCAGCACCAAAGCCTGCGCGACAAGAAAATCGCGCCCGGTAATGGTCTGCACGGCTAATTGACCAAGCCCCGGCCAGGCAAAGACTGTTTCAACAATGGCGGAGCCGGCCAGAAGATTGGCAATTTCAATCGCAGCAATGGTGATGACAGGGATAGAGGCATTGCGAAGAACATGGGTGAGAATGACGCGGGTTTCACCAATGCCTTTGGCTCTGATGGCGCGCACATAATCTTTCGATAATTCATCAATCACAGCAGTGCGGGCGATGCGAGCGAATGTTGCCATGGAGAGTGCCCCCAGTGCGAGAGCTGGCAGAATGACGGAGCTTGCCTGATCAGCGCCTGATGAAGGCAGCCAGCCCAGATGAACCGAAAAGAGCATGATCAATAAAATACCAGACCAAAATGTTGGCAGACTTTGTCCAACCAAAATGAGAGGCAGAAGCAGGCGTTCAATCCAGCCACCGCGGCGCGCTGCGCTGGCAATGCCGATGAGAAGGCCAATGGTGATAGCAAAGGCCAGTGCTGTGAGAGCAAGCCACAAAGTATAGGGGAGTCGCGAGCCAATAATGGTCAAAACGGGAATGCGCTGAACGAAGGATGTGCCGTAATCAAAATGCAGCACCATCCACATATATTGAAAAAACTGCATAGCAATGGGTTGATCGAAACCCAATTCATGCCGCAGGCGTTCAATATCTTGCGCACTAGCACCCTGTGGCGCGAGAAGAAGTGTCGGATCACCGGACAGGCGCATGATGACAAAAACTATCACCATAACGCCAAGGATGGAAATCAGGGCTGTTATCGCGCGATTGATGAGGAAGCGCGTCATAAGTGCAGGACTCCTAGGGTGCGATTTTTATAATCGCACCCTTTGTGAGACTCAGATCAATTCTGCCATTTCATCTGATTGATGAAGAAGGCCTCATTGGCTGTGGGGGTCCATTGCAATTCCTTGCGCGAGGCATAGAGCGCAACAAATTGATAGAGGCCAACTCCGGGTACATCTTCCTTGATGAAGGCATGGGCCTTGGCGTAATTCTTCAATCGCTCATCTTCTTTCAAAGTTTCGCGTGCGGCAGTCACAGCCTTGTCAAATTCGGGGTTCGAATATTTTGACCAGATGGTGCCTGTCTTGAACAGGGGCAGGATAATCCCGTCTTCATCCTGACAGGCGCAGGACCATACGCCATAAGCAAGGCTGCCGGCTTCTTCAGGATTGCCCTGACGCTTTTGCAGGAAGGTGCGCTGATCTGAGCTGGAAATGGTCACCTTCAAGCCAATGTCATTAAGCATTTGCTGAATAGCCTGCACAATGCGCTGATCATAAGCAGGTGAGGTGAGGAAGGTCAGCTCGGCACCAACAGCGCCTGCTTGCTTCAGTAATTCCCTGGCACCAGCCGGATCGAAGGGATAGCCCTTCACATCGGGTGTATAGCCGAAGATGGAAGGCGCGCCGATAATATCCACCTGCTTGCCATAACCACCCAGCAGAGCCGAGATGATCAGATTGCGATCAATGCCCATGGCAATGGCTTTGCGCACGCGCACATCCTTGGTGGGTGTGGCAAGGGCATTGACGAAGAGATAGCCAATGCGCTCGGTTTCTGCAGTGAGCAATTTGAGAGCAGGATCGGCCTTGATCTGCACAGCATCATCAGCAGTGAGGAAGCGGATGATATCAGCGCGGCCGGTTTTCAAATCAGCAATACGTGTGGCTGTATTGGGCACATTGTTAAAGGTGACCGTTTTGAAGGGCGGCTTACCTTCCCAATATGTGTCGTTAGCTTCCAGAACGACGCGAGCGCCCTTTTGCCAGGACGAGAATTTATAGGGGCCGCTGCCAATGGGCTGCAGGTTGAATTGCACATCGCCCACTTTTTCAACATAGGCTTTGGGTACAATCGACATATTGACCAATTGCGCCAGCAAAACAGGATAGGGGCTGGCGGTTGTCACGCGCACTTTGCCGGGGCCGGTCACCTCTGCTTTGGTGATGGAATTGAAATTGGCCAATTGCGGGCTCTTGAAGGCAGGATTGATGATGCGCGTAATGCTGAACGCCACATCTTCTGCAGTCAGCGGTGTGCCATCATGAAATTTAATATCGCTGCGCAAAGTGAAATCCAGCACAGTATCGCTGGCATAAGTCCAGCTGGTCGCGACTTTGGGGATAATCTTGCCAGACACGTCACGGGTGACGAGATTGTCGAAAATATTGCGATAGACACCATAGCTATCGGTGTCATATTGCCCGTGCGGGTCGAGATTGCCCGGCTCATTGGGCAGGTCAATCGACAAGGCGTCTTTTGTTTGTGCCGAGACTTGCGTCAGGGCTGAGGTGCTGGCAAGAGCAAGGCCCGTGATCAGCGCTAATCCCAACTTATGCAGTTTCATGATATCCCCCAAAAATTTCATCATCTCACCTTAAAATCTGCTTGCTCACTTGGCAACCTGCGTTCGCCAGAAGACAATAGGCAGATCCTGTGTCAAAGACTAAATTTGTCAGCTGCGTGCCGAGAAAGAGCCCATGATAAGCCATAACACTCAAAATTGGACGGTTCAGAAGACGCCAGCGCGCTCGTCAAAGGGTGTAGTTGCCTCTCAAGTGGGCACGGCCAGTCAGATTGGCGCCAATATATTGGCGGCGGGCGGCAATGCTGTGGATGCGGCGGTTGCTACTGCATTCGCGCTGGCGACGATTGAACCTGGCAATAGCGGCTTGGGCGGCTGCGGCTTCATGCTGGTGCACAGAGCCGGAGAGAAGCGCGCGAAGGTAATATCCTTTGGACCCATTTCCCCGCTTAAGACAGATCCCTCGGCCTATCCTTTGGTGAGCGGGGAGACGAAAGATCTCTTCTCCTGGCCTGCCGTTCTTGAAGGACGCAATGCGCATGGTCCTTTGTCCTTTGCGACGCCTGGCGCTGTGGATGGTTTAGGTCTTGCGCAAGAAAAATGGGGACGAATGAAATGGGCTGATGTTTTGGCACCTGCGATTGCGCTGGCCGATCAGGGTCTGCCGATTGATTGGTTCAGTTCACTGCGCATAGCCAATCATGCCGCAGGGCTGCGGCGCTATCAGACGAGCCGCGATATTTATCTGCCTGATGGGCTGCCGCCCGTGGCTGGCCTGCCCATGCAATTTATCAAACAGGGGCACTTGGCAGATACAATGCGTCAATTGGCATCAGCCGGACGGCGCGATTTTTACGAAGGGGACATTGCGCGCGATATCATCGCCGATTGTGCCGCCATGGGTAGCTTTTTAGGCGCAGAAGATTTGGCGCGCTATCAGGCGCAGATTCTCGATCCGTTGGAGATTCCCTATCGCGGTCATATCATTCAGGCCGTGCCCGGTCTGTCGGCAGGCCCGACATTGGCGCGTGTGCTGGGTGAGTTGCAGGCGATGGATCTGGGCGCTCATCCGCAAGCAAAAACCTTCACCGCTTATGCCGATCTTTTGACAGCTGCTTATCAGGAAAGGCTTGCGGGACTTGGCGATGTCTCAAAAGCAGAGACCTGCACCACGCATTTGGTGGCAGTGGATCGTGAAGGCACTATGGTAAGTGTCACCAACACATTGTTGTCCATTTTTGGCAGCTGTGTTGTGCTACCAAAGACCGGCATTATGATGAACAATGGCATGTTCTGGTTTGATCCAAGGCCGGGACATGCCAATTCGATTGGCGCCAATAAGCGCCCGCTTACCAATATGTGTCCGGTGATTGCAGCGCGGGATGGCACGCCCATTTTGGCAACAGGTGCATCGGGCGGGCGGCGCATTATGCCTGCGGTGCTGCAATTACTTTCCTTCTCTCTTGATTTTGGCATGAATGTCGAGCATGCAGCACATCATCCGCGTATTGATGCCTCTGGTACAGGCAAGGTGGATGCTGATCCGCGATTGGACAGCAAGATTATCGAGGCCTTGAGGGCAGCTGGTCATCATGTCGATCTGATCAGCAATAATGTGTTTCCGGTCAATTATGCTTGCCCAAGCCTGATTCAGAAAGAGCCGAATGGCTTTGCGGGAATTGGCGATGTCGGCTCGCCCTGGGCCGCAGCCATTCCTGCTGCTTGAGATGTGATGATTGCTGGACAAGGAAGTTCGGCGCTGAAATGGAGTGAGAGATGAAACTGTCGCAATTCCCGCGGGTGAAATTATGTCATGCACCAACCCCGCTTGAGCCTATGGAGCGCTTGTCGGCGCATTTGGGCGGGCCAAAATTATGGATCAAGCGCGATGATTGCACGGGGCTTGCTTCAGGGGGCAATAAAACACGCAAGCTCGAATTTCTGATGGGCGAGGCTGTGGCGCAGGGTGCAGATCATGTGGTGACACAGGGTGCTGTGCAATCCAATCATGTGCGCCAGACCATTGCGGCGGCCGCGCGTCTTGGTATGAAATGCACCGGCATATTGGAGCATAGGCTGACATCGCCGGAAGAAGAATATTTGAATAATGGCAATGTATTTCTTGATCGCTTAATGGGCGCCAGTCTCGAATACCGCCCCGGTGGCACAAATATGCAAGAGGCGATTGAAGAGCGCGCCAAGCAATTGCGGGCCGAGGGACACAAGCCATATGTGATCCCCGGTGGCGGCTCGAATCCTGTTGGGGCGCTGGGCTATGTCAATTGTGCGATGGAATTGGTCACGCAAGCCAATGACCTTGGTTTGAAGATTGATCATGTTGTGCATGGCACGGGCAGTACCGGCACACAGGCCGGTCTTGTCGTGGGCATGGAAGGCACGAATAGCCAAATTCCAGTTTTGGGCATTAGTGTGCGTATGCCGCGCGAAAAGCAGATAGAATTGGTCAATGGCTTGGTGCAGAGAACGGCGGCTTATCTGGGATTGAAGACCGGTGTTGATCCGTCCGCTGTGCGCGTTAATTCGGATTATGTAGGGCCTGGCTATGGCATGCCTACGGAGCAGATGATTGAAGCGGTGCAATTGACCGCCCAATATGAAGGCCTTTTCCTTGATCCTGTCTATACGGGTAAAGCCATGGCAGGTCTGATTAGCCTAGTGCGACAAGGCTATTTCAAGAAAGATGAAAATGTTGTCTTTGTGCATACGGGGGGATCGGCTGGCCTGTTTGGCTATACGCATGCTTTTCATCTGAATTGAGCTGGTGATGAGCGCCGTACCAAGTTTGCGATTAATGGGTGTGCTGGGCGGCATGGGCCCAGCGGCGACGCTTGATTTTCTTGCCAAAGTGCTTGCGGCCAATCCTGTGCAGGCAGATCAGGATCATGTGCCCATGATCATTTATAATGTGCCACAAATTCCTGATCGCGTGGCACCGATTTTTGCTGGCACGGATGAGCCATTAGATGCCATGCAGCAGGGGATGGCGAGTTTGCAGGGCGCGGGGGTTGCCGGCATTGCGATAGCCTGTGTCACAGCGCATCATTGGTATGAGAGGCTTGCGCAAAATTGCTCTGTCCCGGTCTTGCATATTGCCGATGCGACGGCACAAGCCCTGCACGCGCGCGCAAGTGCAAAACGCCTTGCACTGCTTGCCACTCGCGGCACATGTCGCAGTGGTTTTTTCTCGCGCCGTCTTGCCGTGCAGGGCTTTGAGATCGTCGTTCCGGATGAAGATGTGCAGATTTATATTGATCAGGCAATTGCAGCGATTAAACGGGCAGATCATGCCTCGGCGACAATAGCAGCTGAAGCAGCAGGCGCGGCGCTGGAGGCCCAGAGCCTCACGGATCTTTTATTGGCTTGCACGGAATTGCCCATGGCTTTTGCCGCAACGCGCTATCATGCGCGTTGTCTTGATTCTACTCTTGCGCTGGCTGAAGCTTGTGTCGCGTTTTCGCGCTCTGATCATCAGCGCTGAATGTCTGCGTGCTATGGATTGAGTATGAAGGCTGCTAGAGCCTGAGCAAATTCATGTTCACCATTCGAATACATGTGAAAGCCGCCATTGCAGGGATCTCCGCCCTTGGTGCTACCATTAATAATTTCTCGAAAGGATGTGCGCGCGCCATTGATCTTTCTTAATTCACCGTAAAGTTCTTTGGCTGATTTAAGGGTTGTATTAATGCAACCATCCTGTTGATGATGAATGATCAGAGTGCGAATATTTATTTTTTCATCAAGATAGGCTTCGTTTCTTGCGCCACTCAAAATGAGCCCTGTGACAGGTTTGCTGATTGATCGCTTTTTCTTGTAGCGCAAATATTCTGTGACGCTGATCGAACCATTGCTGTGTCCCAGTAAATAGACGGGTTTGGCAGTCTTGTGTCGGTAAAATTGAATCACCTCATCAATGCGCGAGAGATGATCCTCAGACATGCGGGAGACGGGATAGGTTCTGCTTGATGTCAGCTGTGTGGGATTATCGAAAATCACCACATTGATTTTTCCGCCCATCACGGAAGCGCTCGATAAGCTCTTCAAGCCTTGATAAAAAGGATGCTTCAAATCCTGAGTTTCCGGTTTCAGGTTGATATGTCCCAGTCCGCCAGGAATCATTACCAAAGTAGCTTTGGCCTGAACAGCCGGCCAGAACAAAGTCAAAGTCTGATTGGCAAATGATTCATCAGCACCCGCATGCGCTACAGCAATGGTTTCACTGCATGCTGGCGACGAATTTAAAAGTAGGCTGGCGAGTAAAAGGCAGGCGCTCAAGTTGATACGTTGGGGCCCTGTCTCTCTGGGAGATCTTATCATGTGGTGCGTGCCAATAGTCGTTTGATAGATATTGAATCTTGGGTGCCATCAGCAGAGATTTTGTCGCTTAAGTCAAGAAACAGGCCCTGAGAGGAGAGCTTATTGTGCTTCTTTGCTGATTTTGTTAAGTCTACTGCAAGTTTGGAGATCATACGGGAATTGAGAAATCCATGTTCAAATGGCATTTAAGACGGCGTTTGCGTAATGCTTGGGCCGCTTTCCATCCCGGCGAGACCAATTATCGGATGCAGATGCAGTCGATTGGGTCGTTTACAATCGCTTATCGCGGGCGCACGGCCGATGAGAGCGTGCTGGCTCATTCCTTCGATCATGATATTTTCTTTGCCGGCGTGCCTGAACTCAAACCTAGTCCAAATGCGGTTCTGATCGACATAGGCGCGCATATTGGTACATTTTCCTTGCTCGCTGCTTCCAAGGCCCAGGCTGGGCATGTCTATGCGATTGAGGCGAGTGGTGAGACTTTTAATTATCTCAAAGTGAATGCTGCGCTCAATCCCACTTTGCCTATCAGTGTTTTTCATCTGGCCATGGCTGATCATGAGGGTGAGATAACCTTGCATCATGATCGCAAAAATTGGGGCCATACGATCACCAAGAAATTATCGGCCCGCGGTGAGATTGTGCAAGCCATGACTCTGGATCGCTTTATGCAGGCCCAGAAGATTGATCATGTCGATTTCATTAAATTCAATTGCGGAGGAGCTGAATTCCAGATTCTGATGTCCACACCGCTTGAGACCTTGCGTAAAGTGGATATGATGTTGGTGCTCTATCATCTCGATCTCGTCACAGATTATTCTTTAGCTGATCTGATCGGTCAGTTGACGAAGGCCGGGTTCAAAACTGATCTACGTAATCAGGAGAAATGGCGCGGCTGGATTTTGGCGAGGCGATAAAGACTGATTCAGACAATCGCTCATTTTTCTCACATGCGATTATAAAGGGGTCTCAAATGCACTATGAAATCAACGGCACGATCATGCAGACCCTGGCCCTTAATTTATCTGCGGGCGATGTCATCTATAGCCAGACCAATTCCATGGCGTGGATGAGTGATGGAATTCGCATGGATACGCATACGGGCGGTGGAATTTTAGAAGGGCTGAAGCGTAGTTTTGGTGGCGGCAGTTTCTTTGTCACGGATTTTATCGCGGAACAGGACTCACATATTGCTTTTGCACCGCGTTTTCCCGGCACGATCATTGCGCAAATGCTGGCACCTGGCCAATCACTGATATGCCGGAAGGAAAGCTTTTTATGCGCGCAAAAGAGTGTGACGCTTGAAATCGCCTGGCAACGCAGATTTGGCGCAGGTCTGTTTGGTGGTGAGGGGTTCATTTTGCAAAAGGTCACGGGGCCTGGCATGGTTTGGCTCGATCTCTCTGGCGAGTTGATCGAGCGCGATTTGGCTCCCGGCGAGCGTTTGCTTGTTCATGCCGGACATGTTGGCTTGCAAGATCCCAGCGTCGAATTTGATATTCAGATGGTGAGCGGTTTCAAGAATATTCTTTTTGGTGGCGAAGGCCTGTTTCTCGCCAGTCTCACGGGGCCAGGTCATGTCTGGCTGCAGAGCATGCCGATTATGAATCTTGCAGAAGAGATTGGCCGCTATTTGCCCGAACGCGGGGAAATAAACTCAAGATCCTCCTCTGGTGCTGCTGCAATTATAGGCGGTATGCTCGGGGGCATGTTGAATAGTGGACAGACGAAATCAGATAATGGCACGGATGTATGAAGTGTAGCCTGTCTATGCAAAGGTAGAACTGAAATGCGAACAGAGGTTTCTTTTGGTCTAAGGGATGAAACATCCTTAATTACCATTGACTTGACCTTACAAAGGCTTGGCTATAGATTGCCTGAACTTTCGCTATTCGAACACTTCCCTCAATGAGCTGAGCTCCCTCCATGGGTGATTACACAAACATGTCGGGTTATTATGACCTGATCATGACATCTGGCTATTATGACTATCAAAAGATAGTTGATCATTTGCTCACGGAGCAAAGCTATCGCAATATTCTAGAGATTGGCTGCGGCACAGGCCTCATCATCGAAGAGATTGCAAGGCGCGCACCCAATATTTCCGTGACGGGCATGGATCTGACACAGGCCATGCTGAATATTGCGCAGCACAGATTGCAGGCACATCATAATATTAATTTGCTCTGCGCCAATATCACCGAATTCAAGCTTGCCAAACAATTCGAAATGGCTTTCTCCTATGGGGGTGTCTGGTATTTTGTGATTGATGGCGACAAAGAACCTTTCATGGTGAGCCACATTCGTGATGACGGACTTAATCGCAAAGGACTGCATAGTCTCGCGGGCCATTTAAGTTCAGGGGGGCAATTGCTGCTGGGTGTGCAAGGCCCGCATCATGATTATGAGCGCCCTATTTCAAATGGCATGATCTATGCGCAAAAGATTGAGCCTGATGAGCATGGCTTTTTAAAACATTATTATCTGCGTGATGGCCAGTCGACGGTCATGGCTCAATCGACCCATTATCGCACCTATTCCTTTGCAGAGGCGAAAGCTATGCTCAGTGAATATGGTTTTAGCTATAAGCCAGAACAACAAGAGCATAAGCAATTTCTTCGTTTTGCAAAAAGTTGATCTGATGAGCACCCAGCACCGCCTGTTTTTTGTCGGCATTGGCAATATGGGCAATCCCATGGCGGTCAATCTACTCAAGGCTGGTTATCCCATGCTCGTCTTTGATCGAGATCGTAGCAAAGCGGATAATCTGATCGCTTTGGGGGCGCAATGGGCGGGTTCTCTTGCACAAGGTGCGGCGCAAGCCGATGTCGTGATCAGCTCCTTGCCTGGCCCTGTGCAAGTTGAGAGTGTGATGTTGGGCGAGGATGGTGTCATCGCGCATTTGCGCCAAGGCGGCGCAATCATTGATACATCCACAAGTTCTGTGCCGCTGGTCAAAAGATTGGTCGAGAGCGCTGATCAACGGGGATTGGATTTTCTTGAGGCGCCAGTCACAAATGCCATTGATGGCGCGCAGCGCGGTGAATTGGCGATTTTTGTCGGCGGACTTAAAT
>OMIJ01000217.1 GCA_900299065.1 Hyphomicrobiales bacterium | reverse complement strand
TCCTTGATCACATCGAGAAGGCGGCGATGCAGACGTTCAACCAAGGTCAGCGCTTCGAGATAAGCGGGGCGCACATCTTTATGCGCGTCCTGTTTATGTGCGTCCTGGCGAACTGGAGCAGCTTCGATTTTTGTCACAGTATTCATAATAAACCCCGTTACCTTTATTGCCTAATCTTGCGACCGGCAGCTCGTTTATAGGTTCAATTTAGCGGGGACCTATGAAAATCAGTTTAAATAACAGAATGAATCCGCTGTTTACTTCTTGAGGTGAATCAATAGTGAACTTAAATTTTCGTTTACTATAAAATTCTTCTAAACAAACAAGGTATTAGTCGAAATTTCGCGCATTAAGCTGCTGATCTTTCATCTTGGACATGCCGATTATTAACCGCCCTAGGCGGCCTCTTTTTCAACTGATGCGAGCCAGTTCAGGCAGAAATAGAGAAGCATTAAGACCAGATCCAACAGCAAAGTCAGATTTGGCATGCTGAACAGGGCCGGTAAAATGAAAGTCAAAACTGCCTCAAAAGTGACGGCGACGATCCAAAGGACCCCACCCCAGGGCGAGGCCAGCCAGAGGCCGACACCGGCCATCATGTCCGTTATCGCAAAAAGGACAATCAGGGCTGGGATTTCCTCAGAACTTGCCGTGTCAAAGATGGAGTCTGCTGGCAATAGGATATCCGACCAATGATCGAGCGAGCGGGCCAGCCAGACCACGCCAATAACCCGCATAAATAAAACGAGCAGCCAGCCCCAGTGCAAGACAAAAGCCTTTCCACGTGTTTTATCGCTCAGGTGAATGACTTCCTGATCGAGCGTGCGGGCTTTGTGCTGATGATTGGCTGACATAGCAGAGCTTTAAAGAGTTACGTCCATTCGAGATAAACGCCACTTTCAGCAAGGTCAACGTCTGAAACCAAGCAGCACTTTTGGCGCCTCGCATGAGCGTGCTTGACAAGCTCCAAGCTAGTGCCAACCTGCGCTCCTATCAGACAGGAACCGCGAGATTGAATAGCCCCGTTCAAAATCCGATCACTCTGCGTGATCGCATGCATAAAAATCTGCATGCTGCCTTTTACCTTGGCATGCATCGTATGATGCTGCATCTGCCGGTAGATTGGGTCTCTGCCTTTGGCGCTCATATAGGCTGGTTCATTGTTAGTCGTTACAAGCCAAAGGCACTTCATCAAGCCAGACGCAATATCGCTCGTCTCAAACCCGAACTGACAAGCGATCAGATTGAAGCCTTTTGTGAACGGCTCTATCGCAATATCGGCCGGGTCATTTTTGAATTTGCCTGCCTGCCGCGCCTATTTCCGCAGGGCCGATTTAAAATTTCAGGGGCGGAGCATCTCAAAGCTGCCTGTGCACAAGGACCAGTGGTGCTGATCTATCTTCACATTGGAAATTGGGAAGGCATTTCACCCTTGATGCAACATTTAGGTCAGAAATTCAGCGATATTTACGAGCCACCACATACTGAAGTTGAATTACGCATTGCTAATGAAATGCGCAGGAGTTTTGGCGTCGATCTTCTGCCTCCCGGCCCCGCCGCCGCACGCCCGGCTTTACGCCGTTTGCAAGCAGGTGGCTGTGTCGCAATTTTCTGCGATGAATTGCGAAACAGCTTAATCATGGCACCGTTTTTCGGACGCCCGCCCCATTCAAAGGGCAATCTTGCTTTAGCTGCGCGCCTCGCTCGGCGAACCGGCGCCAAAATCATCATTGGTTATATTGTGCGACAGAAAGAATGTTCGTTCGAGGCAAATTTTCTACCCGCCATTGAACTCACCCCTCAGGCAGAAGAGCGGCCCGCCGCTGATGAGGTCGTTCTCGCAGATGTGATCCGCCTGAATAGCTTGATCGAACCCATTATCACCACCCATCTCGATCAATGGTATTTTGCGGATAATGATCTGTAGGGGGGCGGATAGATGGGCCTGTCTCGATCAGCCGCGCGCAAGACCGGCTGTGTCTATTAGACTAATTACTTTTAAATCAGACAATTATGGTCGGGGTAGCAGGATTCGAACCTACGACCTGAAGTACCCAAAACTTCCGCGCTACCAGACTGCGCCATACCCCGATTGCCTTGATCAGTCACCCTGAAGACCTAGTTTGACCTAACCTCGCCGGGGATGGCTAGCATGGCCGCCAGTCCTGAACAAGGCCAATGGTCCCAAGACCAGCGGTCTGCACTATTTTTGCTATGATCCGCCGATCATTTGGCAAATAAAGAGTGCTGGATCCGGTCCCCCACCTTTAGGCCAATGGCTTTGGCTGTGCCAGCATTGACCTCGAGCACGGCATAGGTCGGCGCGCCCGAGGGAATGATCCGCTCGGATAAGGGCTCGGTATTCTGCGCTATATTGACCACAACACCGGCTTTGCTGATGAAGACCATATCCAGCGGCAGATAAGTATTTTTCATCCACATGGCGACATTGTCCTCGCGTTTAAAGTCGAACAACATGCCGCGGTCTTTGGGCATGAACCGACGAAACATAAGGCCTTTGGCCCGCTCCTCATCGGTGCGCATGACCTCAACGGAAAAAGCATGAGAGCCTGTAGATGTGACTATCACCAAGGGCTCAAGCCCGGCTTCGGGCGCTGTTTGCGCTTGAGCTCTATTGAACAATGACAGGCCAAACACAGTCAGGCACAGCACAGCAATGCCTAGCCGCACAGCCCATTTGAGTTGCAGGGCAAGCCTGAAAGAACTCAACTGCAAATCCCTCGTCCTCGTCACGATCATCAAAGCCGCACCCCGTCTGAACCAAATCTGGCACAGATTAGTGCGCGCCCAGATCGAACGCCACTTATTTTGCAGTTTTTGAAGATTCGCCTTTTCGAGATTCAACATGGGCCTGAGAAGACCCATGTTCAAATCACCAGAGGATGAATCAGATCAATGCGAGGAGGGCATTGCGGTTTCGAGCGGGCGCACTTCTGCGGCCATTAAACCCTTGGGTCCATCACCAAAGCGGACCAAGAGACTGTCGCCCGGCTTGAGATCGGTCAAGCCATAGCGGCGCATGGTCTCCATGTGGACAAAAATATCCTCTGTCCCCTCCCCGCGTGTGACAAAGCCAAAACCGCGCACACGGTTGAACCATTTCACAACCACAATTTCAAAGCCGCCGACCGGAACAACCTGAACATGGGTGCGCGGAGCAGATAATTGCGAAGGATGGACAGCTGAAGATTCGTCCATGCTGATTAGACGAAACACTTGCTGCCCTTTGGCCCGCCGCTGGACTTCGCAGACCACCCGCGCCCCTTCCGGCGCAGATTGAAATCCGTCTCTGCGCAAAACTGTGACGTGTAAGAGTACATCGGCTCCACCATCGTCAGGGACGATGAAACCATAACCTTTAGAAACGTCGAACCATTTAATGCGGCCCGAAATTTCAATCAGATCAACGAGATTTTCCTCTGAAGAGGATTGAGGCAAAATACCCTCAAAGATCGAAGAAGATAATTCATTATTACCCAATGGAGTGGCCCCCAATACTTTAGTGCACCTAACGGTGCTTATGCTGAACTTTAGTCAATCAAATCGAATCACCAATAGCTTGGGTGAGTCGATAAGGGAGAATAGCATTGCCGCGGCCATGACAAAGCCGAAATTTGTCCGCAACATGGAAATTGAGAGGTTTTTTCATACTTTGACCAAGACTTATGAGCCGACCTCAACTCTCGCCCCGAAAACAGATCATCGTAATTCTGAATGTGAGATAGGCAAATTTGATCGCCAATAAGCTTGCGCCAAGCTTATCTGTTTAAAAGCTGAGATTGGACACTTCTGACTCAACAGCTTTATCCCCAGTCAGGTTGATCTGCGTGGGATAGTCCAGAGAGCTGTGCACAACTCCCGGAGCCTGTATTGAGGGAGCACGGAACGGTGGGAAATGCCTAGCCTCTGGGTCAAATTTGCACCTAAATTATAGGTCTGTGCTGTCTTCCAAACCTGCCTGGATATGAACCTCGCATTATTGCAGGCTAATTATTCATGTGGGCTTTGATGTCTCTCAGTTGAAGGAGTTCTCATGCATATGCGTCGTCTTGGCCATTCTGGCCTGCATGTTTCTCTGGTTGGTTTGGGCTGCAATAATTTTGGGGCGCGCCTCGATATAGAGGGCACACGGGCCGTCATTCATCGCGCTTTGGATCGCGGGATTACACTCTTCGACACATCCGACTCTTACAGCGACGGCATATCCGAGAGCCAGATCGGTCATATTTTGGGAGCCCGGCGCAAGGATATTGTGCTGGCCAGCAAATTCGCTTCCCCCATGGGGCCGAGCGTAACCCAGCGCGGCGGTTCGCGCCATTATATTATGCATGCTGTCGAAGCGAGCCTGAAGCGGCTCAATACGGATTGGCTAGACCTCTATCAATTCCATAAACCCGATCCCGCAACGCCTATGGAAGAAACATTGCGCGCATTGGATGATCTCGTGCGTCAGGGCAAGGTCCGTTACATCGGTATTTCCAACCATCCGGCCTGGCGCGTTGTGGATTCTCTCTGGATTTCGAAACACAATGGGCTCAATACCTTTGTTACCTGTCAGGATGAATATAGCCTATTGGCGCGCCACATTGAGGCGGAACTGCTCCCTGCCATGCAGGCCAATGGGCTTGGGCTCTTGCCCTATTTCCCGCTCGCCAGCGGCCTGCTCACTGGCAAATATCTTGAAGATCAGGCCCCGCAGGCTGGAACCCGCTTTGCTGGCAATGGCCGCTTCAAATCACTCTATTGGACCAAGGAGAATTGGCGCAAAGTCAAAGATCTGGAAGCCTTTGCCAAGAGCCATGACCAAAGCCTCCTCAATTTGGCATTCAGCTGGCTAGCGGCACGACCTTGCGTGAGCAGCATTATTGCCGGTGCCACCAAGCCAGAACAAATTGATGCGAATGTTGAAGCAGTTAACTGGGCTCTATCGGATCAAGATCTGGCGCATATTGACCAATTAACCCGATAGTTCGCGCCTTGGACGCAAGATCCTCAAAAGGCGCTTCTTGACTGATTAAAATTCCTTTAATGTAGGTGAACTGGAACGTTTGGTTCCAGGCTATTGCCGAAGGATTTGTTTCATGAAATCGTTGCGTCTCAATCTTAAGACAGGGATTGCTGTCATCTGCTTGATGGCCTGTTC